>NZ_AKJR01000159.1:0-29329 GCF_000282235.1 Pseudomonas sp. GM24
CGTGGGAACGATCAAAAGATCGCAGCCTTCGGCAGCTCCTACACAGGTGCGTCAGGAAAAAAAGCGCCGAGCAGTGAATTATTTCGTGTCCTCATGTATCTGAGCCAAAGAGTACGCGCCATCAAAAAGATGGCATCTACGCGGCACGATGGATCAGCAAAGAGAAGACCCGGATGAAATCACGCAAGAAAACCGTCAAGCCGATCGGCCTGAACGACATCACCATTGTCGACGACGCCAAGATGCGCAAGGCGATCACCGCCGCCGCACTGGGCAATGCCATGGAATGGTTCGACTTTGGTGTCTACGGCTTCGTCGCCTATGTGCTCGGCAAAGTGTTCTTCCCCGGCGCCGACCCCGGCACGCAAATGATCGCCGCGCTGGCGACCTTCTCGGTGCCCTTCCTGATCCGGCCGCTGGGTGGCTTGTTCTTTGGCGCTCTGGGCGACAAGTACGGACGACAGAAAGTCCTCGCCGCGACCATCGTGATCATGTCGCTGAGCACCTTTGCCATCGGCCTGATTCCGTCCTATGCCTCGATCGGCATCTGGGCACCGATCCTGCTGTTGCTGGCAAAAATGGCGCAGGGCTTCTCGGTGGGCGGTGAATACACCGGTGCTTCGATCTTCGTCGCCGAATATGCGCCGGACCGTAAACGCGGGTTCCTCGGCAGTTGGCTGGACTTCGGCTCGATTGCCGGTTTCGTCCTCGGTGCCGGCGTGGTGGTGTTGATCTCGACGACGCTCGGCGAAGCCAAGTTCGAGGAATGGGGCTGGCGCCTGCCGTTCTTCCTCGCCCTGCCGCTGGGCATGATCGGTCTCTACCTGCGTCACGCCCTGGAAGAAACCCCGGCGTTCCAGCAGCACGTCGAAAAGCTTGAGCAAGGCGATCGCGAAGGCCTCGCCGGCGGACCGAAAGTCTCGTTCAAGGAGGTCGCGACCAAGCACTGGCGCAGCCTGATGACCTGCATCGGCGTGGTGG
The DNA here is from genome assembly GCF_000282235.1 of Pseudomonas sp. GM24. Classification (NCBI taxonomy): domain Bacteria; kingdom Pseudomonadati; phylum Pseudomonadota; class Gammaproteobacteria; order Pseudomonadales; family Pseudomonadaceae; genus Pseudomonas; species Pseudomonas sp. GM24. The sequence continues at coordinate 982 of NZ_AKJR01000159.1, forward strand.
CGGTGACCAACGTTACTTACTACATGCTGCTCACCTACATGCCGAGTTACCTGTCGCACAACCTGCACTACAGCGAAAACCGGGGCGTGTTGATCATCATCGCGATCATGGTCGGCATGCTCTTCGTGCAGCCGGCAATTGGCTTTATCAGCGACAAGATTGGCCGCAAACCCTTCATCGTTGTCGGCAGCATCGGCCTGTTCATTCTGGCGATCCCGGCGTTCATGCTGATCAACAGCGGCAAGATCGGGTTGATCTTCGCCGGCCTGCTGATGCTGGCCGTGTTGCTGAACTTCTTTATCGGCGTCATGGCCTCGACCCTACCGGCGATGTTCCCCACGCACATTCGCTACAGCGCGCTGGCAGCGGCTTTCAACGTTTCAGTGCTGATTGCCGGTCTGACGCCGACCGTGGTCGCGTGGCTGGTCGAGAGCACCAACGATCTGTACATGCCGGCGTATTACCTGATGGTCATCGCCGTGGTCGGTCTGGCCACCGGCGTGACGATGAAGGAAACCGCCAACAAGCCGTTGCGTGGCGCTGCGCCGGCCGCCTCCGACCTTGAAGAAGCGAAGGAACTGCTGCAAGAACACCACGACAACATCGAGCAGAAAATCGAAGACATCGACACCGAGATCGCCGCGCTGGAAGCCAAGCGCAAAGAACTGGTGCAGCAGCACCCGCGGATTAACTGATTCCGCGCAACCATCGCAAACCCGGCACTGGCCGGGTTTGTGCCATCTGCAGCACGGGCGCCGCGGCGCTCATTCCTTTTTTATCAGCTAGCCTTGAATCCGGTCGCACGTCATTCAAGGAGCCGTCATGTTCAAGTTCATCAAGACCACCGTGATCGGCGGGCTGTTGTTCATCCTGCCGCTGGTGCTGATCGTCGTGCTGATCGAAAAAGCCATCCACTTGTTGCGCGGGCCGGTCGAGAAGTTGTTGCCGATGTTCAAGGGCTATGACGTCGCGGGCGTGACACTGGTGAGTGTGGCGACATTGTTGGGTCTGATCGTGCTGTGTTTTCTCGCCGGGCTGCTCGCACGCACCTCAGCGGCAGCGCGGGCGATGGAAGCCACTGAAAACAAGCTGCTCAGCAACTTGCCGGGTTACCAGTTGTTCAAGGACACCACGGCACGCTTTGCCGGGCTGGAAAACGAGGACGGTTCCAAGGTTGGGATAATTGCCGAAGGCGAAGGTTTTCGGCTGTGTCTGATCGTCGAAAGCGTGGACGACTGGCTGACGATTTTCATGCCCGACGGAGGTCCGGCCGGCGGCACCGCCGGTGAAGTGCGGCTGGTCCCGGCCGCACACGTCATTATCACTGACCTGTCGTGGCTGACCCTGGCCACCGGGTTGCGCCGTGGCGGCCGAGGCATGCTCGCGCAGATGCAACCCTGGGTGCCGAAAGCCTGATCAAGGCGCGTTGACCACCACATACGTCACATCACTGCCCTGATACTGAGGCTGGTACCAGGTCGAGCCGCACTGCATGTAGGCGACGTTGTAGCGAATCACCTGCACGCAACTGCTGGGCATTTGCGCCGGGGTAAAGATCGCGCCCACCACCGCTGCCGTGACCGCCACGGTGGCCGTCACTGCCGCCGCCGTCGCTACCGGATGGTAGTGATCGTCGTAGCCATAACGGCCATGGCCGTCGACATCAATATCGACATCGCGACTGTTGTCGATGTTGACGTTGCGGTTGCCGTTGTTGACGTACCTGCGATTGCCGACATTGTTGCCGGCGTTGACCCGATTGCCCGAATTGACCCGATTACCGGCATTCACGTGATTGGCGCGTTGCGGCGCATTGATCCGCTGCGCCCGTTGCGCGTTCGGCGCCGGCGCGCGGTTGACGTTGGCGCGGGCATGGCCCTGAGCGCGTTGCCCCCGGGCATTGGCTTCGGCGACATAACCGGCGGTCAGCAGCGTGGCAGCGGCCAGCGATAACAACAGACTCCACGTTATCGACTTGTTCATGTCACTGCCCTCCCTGATCACTGGCTTTTTTAAACGCAATCGCCACATCGCCTTTCCCCGGTTTGAAGGTGAATTGCGTGTCCGGAATGGTCGGCTTGAGGTTCCACTGATACACCGCGCTGTACTCGGGAAAGCTCTTATCGTCGGTGGTGGTGATCACCAGTTTGCACGGCAAGGGTTTGTCGGAGCGGGTCAGCCACAACTGCCAGTCAATACCTTCCTGGCGAAACGCCAAATGATCACAGAGCTGGCCCTTGATGACCGACGGCCCTACGTACAGTGCGGCTTTCAAGGCATCGATCTGCGCCTGATCACTGCCGAACAGAAACAGGTCCTCCATCGGCACCTGCACACCGTAGTAGCTCTCGACCTTGTGCAGGGTTTCCGCGACGGTGGCCGGCGCATCAACGGTGGTGTAGTACTTCAGGTACGGCGAATACTGGGTGAGCTTCTTGCCGTTATAGAAGAACTCGCGAGTGCGCACATCGCCTTCGCTTTTCGCATACAAACGATCGTGGCCGACTACTTTCAGGGTGTTGGCGGATTCGGTCTTGATCTTCTGCCCGGACTCCAGAACCGTGTCGCGCGAGACTTGGGCATCGACCTGAAATTTCGGCAGGCTGCGCAGGTAATTGCCCATGTCGATCAACTTGTCGACCACTTGCGGATTGATCAACGGCGCATCGTCCGTGGCCTCGGCAGCGGGCGCAGGCGGCGGGTCTTCAGCGCGGGCTCCCGGCGCGAGCACCAGCGTGAACATCAGGCAGACAATACTGGCTGGGGCTTTCATCGGTTGCGCTCCTGTCCCTGCGTTGGGCGTTGCGCCGCATGGGCGACTGACTGACCAGCCTAGACCTCACCCTTGCTGTGCGCCAATACGCACAGACACACCGCGCATTGATGGCAATAGGCTGTTATCGCGCCCCGTTGCAAGTCCCTGAAGTTCGCTGGAAAAGCGTAAGAAACGTCCTACGCTGAATTTGTCCGTCGCCCGGCGTCGGTACTCATTGGATGGATTCAGCAGGCAGTACGAGGCCGATCATGCAAGGTTCACGCAATGGATTGTCCGGCGCCCATTGGCGCCCGCAACGTCAGTCACTGGCGTTGGAACCGAGAATTCTGTTCGACGGCGCCGCCGCTTCGGCGGCCGCCGATCAACATCACAGCGATCCCGCCGCGCCACCGGCCGCCGTGGACGCCCAGGTTCCTCACAGCACGCCCACCGAGGGCCGCGCCAGCGAGCCAGCACCCTCTGCTGCACGCAGTTTGCTGGTGATCGACAGCCGCATTGAAAACCGCGATCAACTGGTCGCGCAGTTGCCGGGTAATGTCACCGCGATTGTGGTGAATGTCGGCGAAGACGGTCTGGCGGCGATCTCTGCGGCGTTGGCGCAACTGGGCAAGGTCGATTCGATCCAGATCATGTCCCACGGCGCCTCCGGGCAATTCACCCTGGGCAACCGCACGGTCAGTTCGGACAACATCGACTCGCTGGGCAAGACCCTCGGACAATGGCGCAACAACCTGACCCAAGGCGCGGACATTCAGCTCTACGGTTGCGATGTCGGCGCCGGTGCGGCCGGGCAAACCCTGGTCAGCGAACTGGCACGCTGGACCGGCGCCGATGTCGGCGCCTCCAGCAATGACACCGGCAGCAGCAAGGCCGGCGGCGACTGGACCCTGGAAACCCGCGTCGGTGACCTCGACAAGAGCATCGCCATCAGCAGCCTCGCGATGGCGCATTTCGACGGATTGCTGGCCGATGCCGCGCCGACCGCGACGGTGTCCACCGGCGGCAGCGATGTACTGCTTGGCGACCGTTTCACGTTTACCGTGAACTTCAGCAACACCTCGACCCAGGTGGGTTACGCGCCATTCATCAACCTGGCGATGCCGGTCACCGGCAAGGATGGCGACGACGGCGTCAATTTCATTTCGGCCACCTACCTTGGGCAAAACCTCATCAGTCACGTGGTGACCTTCGATGCCAATGGCAACGCCACGCATCCACTGGCCAAAGACGCCAACGGCAACTTCCTGATCATCAACGCCGCCACCTACGGCATGCGCGCCGGCGACAAACTGGTGGTGATCGAGTTGCCTTTCGCCAGCGTCACCAACCAGCAACCGGTGATTGGCGTGCAGATCACCGCCAGCCTGAGCAATCTGGCCGACACGGCGTTTTCCAATGGCAGCCCCGACCTGACCATCCGCGCCAGTGGCGGCTTCGAATTCGGCAATGACGCGCTGGACAACCCGACCAACGATCCGAGCCTGATCCAGGCCGGCACTGCGGCTTTCGTCGTGCACCCGACGGTGATTACCGTCAGCGAAACGATCAATACCCCGGAAGGCGAAACCGCCACCGGCCCCAACTACGTGCGCACGCTGACCCTGTCGGCGACGCCCGCGCCGGGCCAGACGTTGAGCAACGTCGTCGTCACCCAACCCCTGCCCGACAACATCCAGGTCAACTCGATCACCCCCGGCGCTGGCGGTCGGCTGACCTCGATCACCCTGCACGACGGCACCGTGGTAACCAATGCTGCGCAAATCGCTGTGCTGATTGCGGCCAACGACGTCTACATCAATTCGTTCACCGTGGAGTACGCCAGCCTCACCGGCAAGACCGACACCGTGGTCGCGTTCTACGTGCCGGAAGTCGACGCCAACGGTCAACCGGTGATCAACCCGGTCACCGGCGACGCGGTGACCGTGACCCTGGGCCCGCCGACGGCTTCCGGGCAATGGGTGCCACTCGATCCTCGCGACGTCACCGCACCGAACACCACCATCGATTTCAGCGGCACAGGCCAGAGCACACAGTTCATCGCCAAATCGATCACGCTGCTGAAAACCGCAACGATGCAGAACGACATCGGCCACAGCGGCATCAGCCCCGGCGACACCCTGCAATACACCCTGAACCTGGCGATTTCCGACTACTTTGCCTTCGGCAAGGACTTCTTCAACGAAGGCCAACTGGTCATCCGCGACCAACTCAGCGATGGCCAGACCCTCAGCGGCACGCCGACCCTGACGGTGACGATCAACGGTGTCGCGCAGACCATCACCCTGGTCACCAGCGTGGTGAACAATGCCGACGGCAGCACCTCGATGGTGTTCGATATCGCCCAGTCGCTGCGCAATGCGTTCAACAACATTCGCGGCTGGCTCAATGGCGACCTGGCCTTCGACGACACGTTGCAGGGCGCCGTGGTCGCGGTGTTGAGCTATTCGGCCATCGTCGGCCAGACCTACAAGCCGCCTTCAGGCAACCCGCACCCGGACATCAACGAAGGTGACGAACTGGGCAACACCGCCACGGTAGACGGCACGCTGTTGGTCGATCGCTTCAACCTGACGGGCGAGAGCGAAACCGATGGTTCCACCACCACCAGCGTGATCCCTACCAGCAACGTCGATATCAATCTGGTCGAGGTCAATAACGGCGCACCGCCGGGCAACGGTGAACTGCGCCCCGGCGATGAAGTGACCTTCGAGCTGAGCTACGACTTGATCACCGGCGACTACGAGCAGTTCAAACTCACCGCGTACCTGCCGCTGCCGCTGTTCAATGTCAGCGGGATCACCTGGGGCTCGGGCAATGATGTCGGCCAGTGGGCGCTGGGGGCGGGCAATACCAATGCCGGCGGCGTGGTCAGCGTCACCAGCGCCGACGGCAACTCGGTGGTGTTCGATTTCGGCAGTTTTGCCACCAACACCACCACCGGCAGCCGCATCGTCATTCGCTTCACGGTCCGGGTCGGCGATCAGCCATTTGCCGACCAGCGCTCGCTCGACGTCCTCGCACAATCGAGCCAGCAGACCACCCTCACCGACCGCACGCTGATTTCCTCCGACGTTGTCGCGATCGTGTCGGTCGCCGAGCCGGTGCTCAATATCAAGCACGGCGTGGTGTCCGGTTCCAACGGCACGGTGACCGGCACCAGCGGCAGCTGGAATCCGCCGGGCAGCACCGGCAAGCCGTTCAATGGCAACGTCACCGACCTGTCGGCGGTCGACGGCAACATCAGCAATATCGACGGCGCCGACCGTTTGCGCCTGGTCACGGCGATTGAAAACAGCGGTGGTGGCGGCGCATTTGACGTCAGCACCAGCATCACCCTGCCCTCTGGCTTGAGCTTTGTCGGCGGCAGCCTGGCGGCGGCCAACCTGCAGATTTATCGCGGCGACGGCACGCTGCTGGTGTTGGGCACCGACTACAGCGTCAGCGGCAACCAGATCACCTTTCTTGATGCGGGTGGCCAGGCCAGTCTGTTGGCCGGGCGCAGCGGCACGGCGGCCGATACCAGCGGCGCCAACGTCGTGGTAATCAGCTATGACGTCGTGGTCAGCGCAACCATTGAGGCCAGTCGCAGCCTGCAATCCACCGCGACCCTGAGCAATTACGCCAGCGTCAACGGCGGTACCGATTTCACCCCGACCGACCTCACCGATCTGGCCAGCCAGCAGATTGCCGCGCCGGTCATCAGCAAAGTCTTTGCCGACGGCACACTGGACAATGGCGACTCCAGCGCCAGCCACACCAATGGCAGCGATCTGGTGGTCGGCGAAAGCATGCGCTACGACATTGTCATCACCCTGCCCGAAGGCACCACACAAAACCTGCGCATCGAAGACCTGATTCCGCCGGGCATGCGCCTGGACACCAGTTTCAACGGTGGCCTTGGCTACCAGATCATCACCACCCGCGCCGGCAGTGGCGCGCTCGGCGCCGATTTCGCCGGCAGCGTGCTGGTCGGTGGTTTCGCCGGGATCGGCGGTACATTGGGCAGCGACGGGGTCGATGGACGCTGGACTTTCAGCGTTTCCAGCGTTTCGGCGGACAACCAGACCGGCAACAACACCTTCGTGATTCGTCTGCAACTGGTGGCCAACAACGTCATTGCCAATCAGGCCAACGTCTCGCTGCAGAACAATGCACAGTTGGTTTACAACGACCCGGATGGAGACACGCCGAACGGTGCGGTCACGCTGGATCGCAACGTTGCCCTGAGCGGTGGCCAACCCACCGTGACCCTGCGCGAACCGACCTTGCAGATCAATCAGGTGATCACCTCGACCTCGGGCCTGGGCGGTTATGACCAGGGCGACACGGTGACTTTCAATATCACCATCACTAACGGCAATGGCAGCACCGATTTCAGTGCGTTCGACATCAGTTTCCTCGACACCCTGCCGACCCAGCTCAGCAACGTCACGCTGGTCGGCGTGCTGTATCAGAACGGCGCCACCAACAACGGCGGGGTTGCCTTCGAAATCGTCGGCGGCCAGTTGCGCACCGCCAGCGGCGCCAATATCGACATCGCCAAGGGCGGCAGCATCGTTTTGCAACTGCGCGGCATCGTCAACGCCAGCGCCGCAGCGTTATCTAACATCGCCAACGTCGCCAGCGTGCAATGGACCAGCCTCGACGGCGGCAATGCCGGCGAACGTACCGGCGTTGATGGCGTGCTCAATGGCGGCACGCTCAACGATTACCGTAACCTGTCGACTTTGTTGATTCCTGTGGCTCAGGCCATCGAAATATCCCGTGTCGGTGGCCTGCCGGACACGGCGGCGCCGAACCCGACCTCCGCAACCGTCGAACAAGTCACCGTCGGCGAAGTGATTCGCTACCGCGTGGTGGTGCTGGTGCCCGAAGGCAACAACCCCAACTATCAGGTGCAAATCACCCTGGCCAACGGCTTGCAGTTCATCTCCCCGGATGCGCTGGTCAATGCCCTGCGCATTGCGTTCATTTCCAACGGCGGGCTGACCAGCGACGCCAACCTGATCGTCGGCGGCACGCTGAATATCGACGGCAACGAAAACAGCCCCGAGGCCCTGCCGATCACCGCCGACCTGTCAGGTCTGGCGCCGCAAGGCATCTTCGACCCCAGCCGGCTGACCGTCGTCACCAACCCCGATGGCAGCCAGGTTGTGACGTTCAACCTCGGCAACGTGGTCAACGGCAATGGCAACGACGACGATCTGGAAGGCATCTCGATCGAGTTCAACGTGCGTGTGACCAACATCGCCGCCAACATTGCCGGCGCGCAACTGGCGGTGACCGCACAGGAAATCGTCAACGGTGCCGGGCGTGCGGTCAGTGACACGGTGTTTGAACGGGTGGTCGAGCCGAGCTTCAGCGGCCTCGACAAGCAGATTGTCGCGTTCAACCCAAACCCTGCCGGCAGCACCGGCAACGCGACGGTGCAACTGAGCTTTACCCAGAACGGCGGCCTGCCGGCGTTCGATGCGCGCGTCAGCGACGGCTTTGCCGGCGGCAGCAATTACACCCTGCTCAGCGTCAGTATCAATGGCGTGAGTTACGGCCCGGGCAACCTGCCGGCGGGAATCAGCTTCAGCACCAGCGGCGGTTTGAGCGTCAACTTCGATCAACTGAATGTCGGCGCGCAGATTCAGGTGCGCTACTCGGTCGACTTGCCGAACTCGACGATTATCGCCAGCAGCAACGCGACACTGACCTGGAGCAGCCTGCCCGAAGACTTCACCAGTTGGGGCGGCAACAGCGTCGGGGTCGATGGTACCGCCACCGGCGAGCGCGACGGCAGCGCCGTCGGCCCGAACCAGTACATTTTGCGCGACACCGCCGGGCTTGGCGTGATCACCGGCACCTTGTGGAACGACACCGCCAGCCCGACCGCCAGCGCCACACCGGACGGCGCCGGTCTGGCCGGGCAAATAGTGACCCTGACCTGGGCCGGCGCCGACGGCCGCCTCGACACTACTGCCGACAACCTGCAATTCACCACCACGACCGATGCCAACGGCCAGTACCGCTTCGGCGTGTTGCCGCTGGGCGTGTTCCGTATCGATGTGCCCGCAGGGTTGGTCAGTTACCCGCAACCGGTGGGCGATCTGCGCGTGCGCGTCGACAGCGATGCCGGCACTCTCGGCCAGATCACAATCACGTTGGGCGATGCCGACACGCAAAGCGCCAACGCCGGTTACGTCGAACAGAACGACGCGCCGGTCAACACCCTCCCCGGCACGCAAAACGGCCTGGAAGACGTGGTGCTGAATATCGGCGGCATCAGCGTTGCCGATGTCGATGCCAGCCGTGATCCGAACGTCAACGACCGCGCCATCAGCGTCATTCTCACGGTCACTCACGGGACACTGTTCCTCGGCGCGACAGTGCCGGGCGTCACGATCAGCGGGGCCAATACTGCGAGCATGACCCTGACCGGCAACCTCGCCGATATCAATACCGCGCTGGCCAGCCTGCGTTATCTGGGCAATGCCAACTTCAACGGCACCGACACCCTGACCGTGCTCAGCAACGATCGTGGCAACTACGGCGATGCCGATGGCGACGGTATTCCCGGCACGGCCGCCGATGCGCTGACCGACACCGACACCCTGCAAATCGTCCTCGCCGCCGTCAATGACAACCCGGTCGGTGTCAACGACAGCGCCACGGCACTGGAGGCAGGCGGCAGCAACAACGCTTCCGCTGGTATCGACCCACGCGGCAATGTGCTGAGCAATGACACCGACGTCGACATCGCCACCAACGCCGACCAACTGCACGTGGTTTCGGTCGGCCCCGGCGCCGGCATTCAGACGCCGGTGCTCGGTGTCACCGTGATCAATGGCCTGTACGGTCAGTTGGTGATTGGCAGCAACGGTTCGTACCAATATGTCGTCGATAACAACAATGCGGCCGTGCAGGCCTTGCGCGTGTCGGGCCAGACCTTGCAGGACAACTTCAATTATGTGCTCGCGGACCTTGCCGGTGAGACTTCGACGGCCACGCTGACTGTCACCTTGCAGGGCGCCAACGATACGCCGCAGGGCATCGACGATGACGGCGTGGCCGTCGAGGCCGGCGGTGTCAACAACGGCACACCGGGCAGCGATGCCACCGGCAATGTGTTGAACAATGATCAGGACGTCGACAGCGCCGCCAATGGCGAAACCCGCACCGTGACCGGCATCCGCCCGGTGGCCGAGGCCGGTTCTGGCAACTTCACGGCTGTCAGCGGCGCTACGGCGATTGCCGGGCTCTACGGTACGTTGACCATCAATCCCGACGGCACTTACAGCTATGTGGTCAACAACAGCAACGCCACGGTTCAGCGGCTCAGCGCCGGCCAACAATTGGTCGAGTTCTTCAGCTATCGGCTGACCGATACCGGTGGGCTCGACGATGTCGCGCAACTGCGCATCGTCATTCAGGGCGCCAATGACAACCCGGTTGCCAGCGATGATGCGGCGTCGGCACAAGCCGCGTCGAGCAATGGCGCAGCCTCGGAAAGCAATCCGAGCGGCAACGTGATTCAGTTCCCCAGCCGCCCCGGACCGATCACCCAACCCGGCGGCAACGGCGTCGATCAGGACGTCGATGCCAATGACCAGCCGAGTAGCCAGTTGCTGGTCAATGGCGTGATCAACAAAAGCGAAGCCAGTTACAACCCGGCCGTCGACGTGCTGAGCGGTGTGGCCACCGGCACCACCTCAGCCAACGGCACCTTGGTGACAGGCCTTTACGGCACCTTGCGCATTGGCGCCGATGGCTCGTTCTTCTATGACGTCGACAGTACCAATGCAGCGGTCCAGGCCTTGGCGCCAGGGCAGACATTGACCGAGTTCTTCACCTACCGCGTGACCGACACCTCCGGCCTGACCGACACCGCGCAACTGGTGATTACCGTCCACGGCGTCAACGATCCACCCGTGGCGCAAAACGTCATCGCCGTTGCCACCGAAGCCGGCGGGATCAACAACCTGACGCCGGGCGTCAACCCTTCGGGCGACGTCACGGCCAACGATACCGACCCCGATGGCGACCCGTTGACGGTCACGCTGATCAAGTCCGGCGCGAGCGGCGATCCGGGCACACCAATTGCGGTGAATCTCGGCGGCACGGTGATTGCCGGGCTGTACGGCACGCTGACGATTTTCCCCGACGGCAGCTACGTCTATGAAGTCGACAACAGCAACCCTGACGTTCAAGCCTTGCGCCGCAGCGCCGATCTGCTTTCCGAGCGCTTCACCTACACCGTCAGCGATGGCGTCGGTGCTACACCGCAAACCGACACCGCGGAAATCATCGTGCTGATCCGCGGGCAGAACGACAACCCGCTGGCCAGCGATGATTCCGGCGTGGCTATCGAGGCCGGAGGCCTGAACAACAGCCAGCCCGGTCAGGACCCGACAGGTAACGTGCTGGACAACGACACTGACGTCGACGGCGGCGAAATCCCCGGCGATCTGCCCAATTACGACTATGGCGAGACCCGCGCGGTGTCCTCGGTGCGCACTGGCAGCGAAGCCGGAACCGGTAACGCTGGCGTTCTCGGCACCGAATTGCGTGGCACTTATGGCTGGTTGACGCTGAATGCCGACGGCAGCTACAGCTATCGCCTCGACAACAGCATGGCCGCCGTGCAGGCCTTGCGCGCCGGCAATACGTTGCTCGATGCGTTCAGCTACGAGGTGATCGACGCCGCCGGCGCCGGTGATCGTGCGACGTTGAACATCACGATTCAGGGACGCAACGACACCCCGGTCGCGCAGAACGACAGCAACACCGCGGTTGAGGCCGGCGGCTTGAACAACGCCACGCCAGGCACCAATCCGAGCGGCAACGTGCTGAGCAATGACAGCGATGTCGACGGCAACGGCGAAGTGCTCAGTGTCATCGGGATCAATCAAGGCTCGTCGGTGGGCCTGATCGGCAGCGGGTTCAATGGCACCTACGGCGTTCTCACCCTGAACGCCGATGGCAGCTACAGCTATGTGGTCGATAACCTCAATCCGCTGGTCCAGGCGCTGCGCAACAATGCCGACACCCTCACCGAAACCTTTACCTATCAGATCCGCGACCTGGCCGGCGCCACCAGCAGCGCGACGCTGACCATAACCGTGCGCGGGGCCAACGACAACCCGATCGCCAGCAACGACAGTGCCGTGGCAGTCGAGGCCGGCGGAACGTTCAACGGCACACCCGGGGTCAACCCAAGCGGCAATGTGCTGAACAACGACAACGATGTCGATGCCAACGACGCCAAACTGGTCACCGGCATCCGCACGGGCAGCGAAGCGGCCGGCGGTGCCTTCACCACCGTTGCCGGCGCACAGACCTTCAACGGTTTGTACGGCACGCTGACCGTCAACACCAACGGCACTTACAGCTACGTGGTCAACAACAACCTCGCCGCCGTGCAGGCGCTGAAAGTCGGCGATTCGCTGGTGGAAACCTTCACCTATCGCCTGCGCGACATCGCCGGGGCCACCGACACTGCGCAACTGAGCATTCGCATCGACGGCGCCTGGGATGCGCCGGTCGCGGCCAACGATACCGTGCTGGCCGTGGCGGACAACGGCAAGGGCAATGGCGTGAACCCAAGCGGCAACGTGCTGCCCAATGACACCGACGTCGACCAGGGTGACAGCAAGACCGTCACCGGCATTCGTTTCGGCACGGAAGACGCCGGCGGCAGTCTGGCCGGGGTCACGGCTGGCACCGACAACAGCAACGGCACGCTGATCAACGGACTCTACGGGCAGTTGATCATAGGCGCCGATGGCAGCTTCACCTACAACCTCGATTCGAACAATGCGGCGGTGCTGGCTTTGGGGCCGCTGCAATTTCTCAATGAGCGCTTTACCTATCAGGTCAGCGACCGTGGCGGGCAGAACGATCTGGCGGAAATCCACATCATCATTCGCGGGCGCAACATTGCACCGGTGGCCAACACCGACACAGCGACGGCGATCGAGGCCGGTGGCAGCAACAACGATCAACCCGGTCTCAACCCCGGCGGCAATGTGCTGGACAACGACACCGATGCCGAAAGCGATCCGCTGTCGGTGATCGGCATTCACACCGGCACCGTCAACGCTATCGGCGCGGTCGGCAGCGTCGGCACCTCGTTGCGCGGTTTGTATGGCGACTTGCTGATCAATGCCGACGGCAGCTACACCTACACCGTCGACAACAACCTTGCTGCCGTACAGGCCTTGCGTCAGAGCGGCCAGACCCTGAATGAAGTGTTCACCTACACCATCGTCGATCGCTGGGGCGACACCAGTACCGCCGAATTGCGCATCACCGTCGATGGCCGTAACGACACACCAGTCGCCACCGATGACAGCGCCACGGCGATCGAAGCCGGAGGCGTCAACAACGGCACGCCGGGCAGCAACGCCACCGGCAACGTGCTGGACAACGATACGGATGTCGACAGCGTCGCCAATGGCGAAGGCAAACAGGTGCAAAGCGTCAGCAATCAGGCCGGCCAGTCAACCGGTGCCGGACAGGTGTTGATCGGTCTCTACGGGCAACTGACGCTGAATGCCGATGGCAGTTACACCTACGTCATCGACAACAACAATCCCGTGGTGCAGGCCTTGCGCACTGCGGGCGAAACCCTCAGCGAAACCTTCACCTATCGCATGCTCGACGCGGCGGGCGCGACCTCGGACGCACGGCTGACGGTGGTCATTCAGGGCGCCAACGACGCACCGGTCGCGCAGAATGACAGCGGGTTTGCCAGCGATCAGTCCCCTGCCCCGCAAACCACCGGCAACGTGCTGCCCAACGATGGCGACATCGACGGCAATGACAGTCTGGTAGTGGTCGGCGTACGCACCGGTGCTGAAGCCGGTTCCGGCACGGAGGGCCTGATTGGCCAGCCGATCATTGGCTTGTACGGAACACTGGTACTGAACGCCGACGGCAGCTACACCTACACCATCGATCAGAACAACCCTTCCGTACTCGCCGCCGCCGGCCTCGGGCAGATTCTGCGCGACGTGTTCACCTACACGATCAACGACCGTGCTGGGGCCAGCGATCAGGCCGAACTGGTGATCACCCTCGACATCGCCACGCCGTTCATACCGGCACCCGGCGGCAATAACTTCGAGCGTGATCCGAACACTTTGAACCGCAACTTGCTGATTCCTGATCCACAGCCGGCAATCTTCGTCACCCCGGTGGTCGAGCGCGCCGCTGAAATCTCCGAACTCTCGGCCTGGGGCGTCGATGGCAGCAACCTGCGGCTGGCGGCGGTCGGCGAGTTCACCAGCGAATCAGTGGGCAACGGTCTGGGCCTGGTGCCGGGGCAATTCGTCGCGCAAGCGGTGCGTACCAGTCGCCTCGAAAGCGAACTCGACCTGCTGTGGATTCAGGGGCGTCAGGGCCGCACCGGTTTGAGCGCCGATGGCTTGTTGAGCGACCCGTCGCTGTTCACCTTGAACCCGGCGGACCTGACGCACAGCCCGGCACACGCAGAAAAGCCTCATGAAAAACCCCGGGCCAAGGGCTTCAGCGCGCAATTGCGCGATGCAGCGCAGCGGCGCACGCCACGGTAAAGCGGTCGACCTGAAGAAAAATTCGAAGAATGCAAAGGAATGAACATGCGCCTACACGCGAACCGGCTTCTCAGTACCGCCATCGCTTCTGCACTGTTGCTCAGTGCTTGCTCATCAACGGAGCCGAAACCCTCCACCGACGAAGAAAACCGTCAACGCATCATCGCCGACCAGTCACGCATGTATTCCGGTCAGGAGCCGGTCACCGCGCCGATCACCTTTTACGAAGCCGCCGCGCGGGCCCTGAAATACAACCTCGACTACCGTCTCAAACTCATGGAAAGCGCGCTTGCCTCGGACCTGCGCGATGTTTCCAGCCATGAAATGCTCCCGCGTCTGGTTGCCTCGGCCGGTTATGCCGGGCGTGACAATGATTCCGGCGGCACCTCGATCGGCATCGAAGACCGTCAGGTCAGCTTGCGTCCATCGACCTCCGAAGAACGCTATCGCGAAGTCTACGGTCTGGGTTTGAGCTGGAGTCTGCTGGATTTTGGCGTCGCGTATTACCGTACCCAGCAGAAATCCGACCAGATCCTCATGGCCGAAGAGCGCCGGCGCAAAGTCGCGCAGAACGTGCTGCAGGACGTGCGCAATGCCTATTGGCGGGCGCTCGGCGCCCAGCGTTTGATGCCGGAAGTCGACAAACTGCTGATGCGCACCCACACCGCACTGACCTCGGCCCGCCAGGCGGAAACCCGTGGCCTGCTGCCGCGTCAGGAAATCCTCGCCTATCAGCGCGCGCTGCTCGATTCGATCTACTTGCTGACCGTGCGCCGGCAGGATCTGGAGTTCGCTCAAGCCGAGCTATCGGCGCTGATGTCGCTGCCGCCGGGTTCGAAAATGATCCTCGCCGACATGCCCGACCCGCCGCTGCCGGAAGTGCGCCAGAGCATGGCGCGGCTGGAACAGCTGTCGTTGGAAAATCGACCGGAAATCATGGAAGAGTGGTACCGCAAACGCGTCAATCAAAAGGATCTGGAGATCGCCAAGGCGCAGCTATGGCCGAACGTCAGCGTCGATTTCGGCTACAAGTACGATTCCAACAAATACCTCTACAACAACGACTGGATGAGCACCGGTCTGCAAGTGTCGATGAACCTGATTCGTCTGCTGCAACTGCCGTCGTTGAACGCGGCGGAAAAATCCCAGAGCGAAACCGACGACGCCCGGCGCGTGGCGCTGTCGATGGCGATTCTCACCCAAGTGCGGGTCGGCACCCTGCGCTATCAACTGGCGCGGCAGGAGGTCGAGTTTGCCGAAGACAGCCTGCGCGTCGATCGCAGCCTGCTCGATTATGCGCAAGCGGCGAAAACCGGTGCGTTGGGCTCGGAACTGGAAGTGATTCGCTCCGAGGGACGTTATCTGCTCTCGCGTTATCAGCGTGAAGCGGCGTTCTCCAGTGCGCAGGCCGCATGGGGGCGGATGTACAACTCGGTCGGGCTGGACGTGCTGCCCAAGGAAATCTCGCAACACGACATCAAGACCCTGGCCCGGGAAATCCAGCGCACCTTGAACGAACAAGAACAACAACGTCTGCTCGCTGCCACTTCGCAAGGAACGCCGAATGCGCAAAATCGCCCTTGAGTGCCGTTTCGGGGCCCTGTTGTTGGCCAGTCTGATCGTCCCTGCCCACGCTGAAGAAACGACTTCGGCACCCACACTGGAAAGCGCCAGTGCGATTCGCGTGTTGCTCGCCGCCGAACTGGAAACCACCCTGTCCAGCCAAATGGCCGGCACCTTGGGCGAACTGAAAGCCGGGTTCGGCGAACAGGTCGCCAAGGCCCAATTGCTAGCCCGCTTCAACTGCAATGAAGCCGAAGCGCGCGCGAAAGTCGCGGCGGCGGAGCTGGCCATGGCCAAACAGAACCTGCAGGCCAAACAACAACTGCGCCAACTCAACGCGGTGGGCGATATCGAAGTGTCGATGGCCAACACCGAAGTGCAAAAGGCCGACGGCGCGCGGGCCATGGGCGCGGCGCAAAGCAGTTACTGCCAGGTGCTCGCACCGTTTTCCGGGCGTGTGGCCAAGGTTTACGTCAAGCCTTACCAAACGGTTACGGCCGGCACGCCGCTGTTCGATCTGGTCAGTGACGGTGCACTGAAGGTGCGCCTGAACGTACCGTCCAACCTGCTGAAAACCCTCAAGCCCGGCCTGCCGCTGCAGGTCAGCATCCATGAAACCGGCAAGACCTATCCGGCCCATGTCAGCGGCATCAACTCACGCGTCGATGCAGTAGCGCAAACCGTTGAACTGGAAGCGAAGCTCGACAACAAGTACCCCGACTTGATGGCCGGCATGAGCGGCACCGCGCAGTTCGAGCAAGACGCGCGCCCATGACCATGAACGAGCCGTTGCCTCACCCTCACCTGCTGCTCGAACTCGATGCGCTGCGTGATAAAGCCATGGCCGCTGACTCGCTGAACAGCCTGGCGTTCAGCATGGCCAACGACCTGTACCCGCTGCTGCCCTTTCATCAGGCGCTGGTGTTCGCCCAGCGTGAGTCATCGCTGGAGCTGTTGAACGTCTCGGGGCTGTCACGGCCCAGCGAAGACTCGCCCTATCTGGTGTGGCTGCGGCGCGCCAGTCGCTGGGTCGCGGCGCAAGTACCCGAT
This sequence comes from Pseudomonas sp. GM24, assembly GCF_000282235.1. Taxonomy (NCBI): domain Bacteria; kingdom Pseudomonadati; phylum Pseudomonadota; class Gammaproteobacteria; order Pseudomonadales; family Pseudomonadaceae; genus Pseudomonas; species Pseudomonas sp. GM24. The sequence goes on from NZ_AKJR01000159.1 coordinate 17,932, forward strand.
GCAGAGCCGGTGTGGCTGTCCCAGGACAGCGCCAGTCCACCGCTGGACATCGCCGAAGGCTGGAACGAATGGTGGCCGTCGGGGCTGTGGTGCGTGCCAGTGCAGGATCGCGACAATCAACGGTTGGGCTTATTGCTGCTGTTGCTGGAGCAGGAACCGCCGGCGCTGTTGTGGCACCACCTCAAGGGGCTGGTCAGCACCTGGGCCTATTGTTGGTCAGCGCTGACCCGGCGCAAGGGCTTGCGGCGCTGGCGGCCCAATCGCAAACAACTGCTGCTGGTGTTGATCGTGCTCGCGGCCCTGCTGCTGTTGCCGGTGCGGCAAACGGCTTTGGCGCCGACTGAAATCGTTTCGCGGCAGGCGCAGATCATCAGCTCACCGATTGATGGCGTGATCGAAAAGATACAGGTTCGACCCAATCAACCGGTGGAGGCTGGCACACCTCTGTTTGCGCTGGACGAAACCACCCTGCGCAGCCGCGCTGAAGTGCTCGGCAAAGAGGTCGCGGTGGCAGATGCCGAGTTGCAGGCAGCCAGCCAACGGGCCTTCGATAACCCGCAGAGCAAAAGCGAACTGACCTTGCTCGCCGGGCGCGCGCAGCAACGCCGGGCTGAGTTGGCAGCGGTGCAGGCGCAACTGAAACGTACACAAGTGTTGTCGCCAAAGGCCGGCGTCGCGGTGTTCAGCGACCCCAATGACTGGCTGGGCAAACCGGTGGTGACCGGCGAGCGCATCCTGCAAGTGGCTGACCCGACGCAACCGGCCATGCTGATTCAACTGGCCGTGGCCGATGCCATCGCCCTGGAACCGGGCGCCGAGGTCACGCTGTTTCTCACCGCCTATCCGCTGACGCCCCTCAAGGGGCAGATTCTGGAAACCAGTTATCAGGCGCGGCCCAGCGATGAGGGTGTGGTTGCCTACCGCTTGCTCGCCAGCATTGAGGGCGCCCCCGAACATGCGCGCCTCGGCCTGCACGGCACGGCGAAGCTTTACGGCGGGCGGGTCATGCTCGGTTATTACTTGCTGCGCCGGCCGCTGGCGACGCTGCGCGCCTGGAGTGGCTGGTAATGCTCGACCCGGCCGATCTGCCGGTGCCGCCGCTGCGCGAAGACTTGCGCCTGAGCGAAGCGGCCCACGGCAGCAACGGCGAACCGGCGTGGGTGATTCAGGACACGGTGATCAACCGTTTCTACCGCATCGGCTGGCTGGAATTCGAGTGCCTGCTGCGCTGGGGCCAGTCGCCGCGTCAGATCAGCGAGCAGATCGCCGAAGGCACCGCGCTGAAACCGGATGTCGAGCAAGTCCTCGATTTCCGCCAGTTTCTGGAGCAACACCAGTTACTGCGTGCCGGCCCCGCTGCGCTTGAACGACTCAAGAACAAAAGCGCAGAAGGCAGTTGGCTGACCTGGCGCTGGTGGCTGCACCATTACCTGTTTTTCCGCATACCGCTGCTGCGCCCGCAACAGCCGTTGCAATACCTGGCGCGAACGCTGGGTTGGCTGTTTCATCCGCTCACCGGGATTATCGTGCTGAGCCTGAGCCTGCTTGGGATCATTCTGGTGTTGCAGCAGTGGGATGTGTTCACCAGCGCGGTGGTCGAGTCGTTTTCCACCGAGGGTCTGTTCAGTTTTGCCCTGGCGCTGATCGTCGCGAAAACCCTGCATGAACTCGGCCATGCCTTGGTCGCGACCCGGCTCGGTTTGCGCGTCGGGCACATGGGCATTGCGTTTGTGGTGATGTGGCCGATGCTCTACACCGACACCGGCGAGAGCTGGAAACTCAGCCGTTCACGGCAACGTCTGGCGATCGCTTCGGCGGGAATCGTGACCGAGTTGTCGCTGGCCGGACTGTCGACGCTGGGCTGGGCGTTGTGTGATCCCGGCGCATTGCGCAATGCCCTGCTCTATCTGGCAACCACCAGTTGGCTGTTATCACTGGCGCTGAATGCCAGTCCGTTCATGCGCTTTGACGGCTACTTCATCCTTTCCGATTTGCTCGACTTTCCCAACCTGCATGAACGCGCTTCGGCGCTGGCGCGCGTCACCCTGCGGCGCAATCTGTTGGGCTTGCAGGAAGACTGGCCGGAAACGTTTCCAAGCGGTCAGCGGCGTTTGCTGGTGACTTTCGCAATCGTCACCTGGATTTACCGATTGGTGCTGTTTCTGGGGATCGCGCTGGCGGTCTATCTGTTTTTCTTCAAGCTCTTGGGGATTTTCCTGTTCATGGTCGAACTGTCGTGGTTTATCGCCCTGCCCGTGATGCGCGAGCTGGGCCACTGGTGGAAAAACCGCGCGGCGATTCCGAGCCGGCGCAAAGTGGCGTTTTACGCGATGCTGCTGTTGATTCTGCTGGGTTTGGCGATGCCATGGCGCACGCAGATCGATGCGGTCGGCGTGGCCCGCGCCGAGCACCAGTTGCGCGTGTATGCGCCCTACCCGGCGCGCTTGCAATCGATTCACCCGCACGGCCCGGTCAAGGCTGGGGAAACCCTGGTTACCCTGGACGAGCCGGACATCGCCTCGCGCCTGCAATCCAGCGAAGCCAATGCGCGCAGCTATGAGGCGCGGCTGTCCGGGTTGATCGCCGATCCCGGCGGCCTGGCCGAAGACGCCGTGACTCGCCAGCGCCTCAATGTGCAATTCGAAGAAGCCCACGCCGCCCGCTCGGAAATCGCCCGGCTGAACCTGCAAACGCCGTTTGCCGGGGTTTGGCTGGACGTCAATCCTGACTGGAAAGCCGGGCAATGGGTCGGCCGTCAGGAGTCGCTGGGTATGCTGATTGATCCGCGCAGTTGGCAGGTCGATGCTTATGTCGCGCAGGATCAGGTGCACCGCATGGCTACCGGAGATCACGTGCGTTTCTATGCCGATGGCCAGACCACGCCGTTGTCCGGCCGGGTCGTGCAAATCGGCAGCACCCGCGCCAGTCAGCTGTCGCACCGCATGTTGTCGTCACGCTTTGGCGGGCCCGTGCCGACGACCAATGCCGAACATGCGCTGATCCCGAGCAACGCGCTGTTTCAGGTGTTGATTCAGCTCGATGAGCCGTTGCCGAGCCTGCGCGAAACCCGCGGGCACCTGAAGATTGAGGGTGAGCGGCGCAGTTGGCTCGCCGACGGCGCGACTCATGTGCTGGCGGTATTGATGCGCGAAAGTGGTTTCTGACAATCCGCTCTAGCCAGCAACCACGAAGATGATAATCGGCCCGCACACCGCCAGCAGCACATTGGAAATCGCATAGCACACGGTGAAACCGATTACCGGAGTATTACTCCCCGACTGCTCGATGATCTTGTTCATCGACGCTGCCTCGGTCTGTGCACCGGCCAAGGCGCCAAACAGGATCATCGGGTGCAGGCGCAGCACATAGCGACCGAAATACAACGCCACCAGTGGCGGTAAAATCGTCACCACTGCGCCGGACAGCAGCAATGCCAGCCCCTGCTCTTTCATTGCGGCAAACGCCGCCGGCCCGGCAAGCAAACCCACTACCGCACCAAACGCCGTCAGGCCAAACTCGGAAAACGCCCATTGCGCTGCGGGCGGCAGCGCGCCGATTTCCGGGTGGCGCGAGTTGTACCAGCCAATCACCAGCGCGGCGACCAACACCCCGCCGCCAATGCCCAGTTCCACCGGGATCATGCCGACATGGGTCGAGAGCAATCCCAGCAGTGAGCCGAGGACCATGCCCAGGGTGTGCATGGCGATATCGCTTTTGTAGTTGTTCTTGCGGATCCGCCCCAGGCGTTTGGCAATCGCCTCGACACTGGCAGTGCGCCCGGTCAGCGTCAGCACGTCGCCTCGGCGCAGCACCGTGTTGGGCAGCAGCGGCAGCTCGTAGCCCTGGCGGGAGATGGTGTTGACGAAACAGCCCAGGCGTCCATCACTGGCCAGCCGGGTTTTCGCTGCATGGATAGTCTTGCCGGCAAACTCGGCTGAAGTCAGGACGATGTCCACTTCGCGGGTGGGGAATGACAAGGACTCGGGGTGGTCGATTTCCGGCCCGACCCAGTGACTCAGCGTACCGACGGCATCACGCAAGGCATACACGCCAAGGACATCGCCGGCCATGAGAACGAAACTTTCATCACGCTCGATGATTTGCCCGGCCCGCACCACGCGCTCAACCGTCAATGAGTCATGCAGTTTTTCAAAGTCGATGATGCGCTGGCCATCCGCCTGGCCGTTGCTCGCCACTTGATGAGCCCGCACGACGATGCGCGTGTAAGGCACGGTGATCGCCTCTTCTTCCTTGGCGATGCCCAATTCCAGCTCCAGTTCACGCGCCGATTCGCGCAGATTCACCCCGAGCAGTTTCGGCGCGATGCTGCCGACAAACACGATCAAGCCGATGGTGCCGAACAGATAGGTGATGGCATACGCGATTGCCATGTGGCTGTTGAGTTGCGCCTTGGCCGCCGCATCAATCGTCAGTTGATTGATCGCGCTGGTCGCGGTGCCCATGATCGCCGTGTCGGTCAGCGCACCGGCACCGAGGCCTGCGGTGAACCCGGCGTCGAAATCGAACAGCGAGTACATCAGTAGAATCGCCCCCAACGCAGTGGCGCACAGCACCACCGAAAGCAGCACCAGTTTCAGTGTGCCGCGATTGAGGCTGCCGAAAAACTCCGGGCCACTCTTGAACCCGACGGCGTAGATGAACATCACGAAAAACACTGACTTCAGGCCCGCCGGCACTTCCAGACCGATCTGCCCGATCAGCAAACCCATCAACAGCGCACCGGCCACCGAGCCGAGGTGGAAGCTGCCGATGTGAATCCGGCCGACGAACACGCCCAGGGCAATCGCCAGGAACACCGCGATTTCCGGGTCGGTGCGCAAGGCGTGCAGGATGAATTCGAGCATGGGGCGAACTCCTTTGAGCGGCGGTCACTGATCCTTCGGTTCTTGCGCGGGTGCTGTGTACCACTTTTCTCGCGGCACCCACTTTTCGCTCTGCGGATCGCCCAGATAGTGCGGCGACATGATCTGCACACCGTATTCGTTGAACACGTCCTGGATATTGGCGTGGAGCATGCTCAGCAGCACCGCACGCGGGCGCGGCTGGCTTGGGATCGCTTGCGCGACCAGCCGGTATTCCGGGTAAAAATCCGACAACGCGGTCTGGAATACCTGCGCCGCAGGATCTTCGAGAATCCCCGGCGTACGCTTCGCCGCTTCCAGCAGCATCGCTTCGACCTGACGCCACGGCGTGTCGTAGCCGATGGTCACCACCGTATCCACCACATAACCGGGGCCTTGCACGGTGCGCGAGTAGTTTTTGGTGACCGTGCCGGTGATCATCGAATTGGGTAGCGTCAGCACTTCCCCCAGCCCGGTACGAATACGCGTGGTGAACATGCCCAGTTCGGTGACCGTGCCTTCGTACTCGCCGATTTTGACGAACTCACCCGGACGCAAGGTGCGCGTGTAAGTGAGGATCAAACCGGCGGCGGCCTGCCCGACCACACTGGTCGCGCCGAGGGAAATCATCAGGCCGATCAGCACCGACAAGCCTTTGAACGCATCGGTACCGGCACCCGGCAGATACGGATAGGCCATCGCCAGAGCAAACAACCAGACCGCCAGCGCCGTCAGGCGTTGGGTCGGTTGCAGGGTTTCGTGATTGAGCCAGCTGAATGTTCCCGGCGTAGCCATGCGCCGCAGGATGCGTCGGGTGAACGCGGTGACGCCACGGGCGATAAAGAATATCGCCAGGGCTACGCCCAGTCCGGGAATCGCATCCACGATGCCTTGCAACAAATACCCGGCCAGCTCGAACAGATAGTTATTGAGGCTTTCGCCCCATGGCCGCGTGTAGGGAAAGCGCGACAGGACGAAACCCAGCCATTCATAGGTCAACAGCAAAATCAGCAGCCAGCGCAGCAGCAACAGCAGACGGCTGACCAGCGGATACAGGAAGTTGGAGTCGATCAGTTGCACCCGCCCGACCTTCAGTGCCTGAGTGTGGCGATCCATCAGTTCGGGGAGTTTTGCCAGCAATTTGCGGCGCAAATACGCCAGGCCCCAAAGCAGCGCAAGGTAAATCAGCGTGGCCACGGCAGCCAGTGCCAACGAGCGCAGAATCAAGTCGAGACTGCGCGCTTCGCGGGTTTCATTGACCACTTGGCGGAGTTTTTCCGCCGCGCCCTCGGCAGCCTGTTGCACCGATGAATAGGCCAGCGTGTCGATGTCCTTGGGCGCGACGATGAAGGCGCGTTTAGAACCGATCAGCACCAGATAGCTGTTCTGGATCGGATCAATGCTGACGTTGAGGTCCTCGCCTTCATCCAGCGCCTCACTGATGACCATTTTCGCCCGTTTGACCCGCGAGGCCGGCGCTTCGCCGAGGATGGTGGCGCGAAACAGCATGATGCTGCGATTGGCGACCTTCAGCTCTACTGCTTCATCCGCCGGTTTTGCCGCCTCATCAGCCGCCCAGCCGAGCCCGCTCCAGAGCGCCGCGAACAGCACTATCCATACCGCCAGCAGCCTGCTTCGCATGCGCCTGTTTCCTTACGCCCAAGTGTCAGAGAGGGATACGTAAGGCAGCGTAGTTGAGCGATGAACGGTTGTCAGATTCCCGCGCAGCGATAAGTGTCACGGCAGATTTTCTTTGCGCTGGCTCTCCAGAAGCTCGGTGACATCGGCCGGTTGATACACCCAGCCGATGAACAACTCATAACCGACCGCCAAAATCACCGGGCCGATGAACAGACCAATAATGCCGCTGGTGACCATGCCCCCGAGCGCACCGATCAGCACCACCGGCATCGGCACCGCAACGCCGCGTCCCAGCAACATCGGCTTGAGCACATTGTCGGAAAGCCCGGCAATCGCCATCCACACCGCAAAGATAATCGTGCTGGCGCTGACCCCGTCCTGCGCGAAGACATAAATCACGATGGGCAGCGTGATCAGCAGCACCGGCAATTGGGTGATGCCCAACAGCAACACCATCAAGGCGAGAATACCGGCCGCCGGTACACCCATGACCACCAGCGCCACGCCGACCAGCAGCATCTGAATAAACGCGATGCCGACTACGCCCTGCGCCACGGCGCGGATGGTTGCCGTGCACAGTTCGGCGATTTGCGGGCCACGCACCGGACCGGAAATGCGTGTGGTGATGGCCACTGCCGTGCGATGCCCGCGCTCGCCGTGGGTCATGACCAAACCGGCGATGATCAGCGCAATCACAAACACCACGATCCCGGCACCGACGCCAGCGGCTTGATGCAATAACACTTTGCCCCAGTTGGACAGGTGCGGTGCCAGCTCCTTGAACGCCCAGCTCAAGTCTTGCGAGGCGTGTTGCCAGATGCCGTAGACCGGCGCACCGATCAGCGGCCAGTTCTCGACGCTGGCCGGTGGTGGCGGGATCTCGAACTGGCCTGCCTCCATCGTGTGCATGCCGACTTTCACCGAATCGGCAACGGAAGCCCCGAGCAGGCTCAGCGGCACCATCAGAATCAGCAACCCCAGCAGCACCAGCAAGATCGCCGCCCAACCGTAGCGGTTGCCTAGCTTTGCGCCGAGCTTCTGATTGAGTGGATACAGGGTGATCGCGAGGATCAGCGCCCACAGCATGACATTCAGAAACGGATGAAAAATGTCGTAGCAGAACAACACCAGAATGGTGATCAGACCCGCGCGTATCAGTACGTCCAGCAGTGCTCTGGAACTGTGAAAGGTGATCAGCGGTTTGTCTTCCATGTCGGCGCTCCTGATTGGGCCATCGATGAACCGCTGTGAGCCTAGTTCACATCCGGTACATCGTCTCGACTGGTGCCCTGCCCGAATCGCGACTAAACCTGAAGGCTGGTCTGCATTGATAAGGAATTCGCGATGAAGTCGACGCACTCACTGATCATTCTTGCGCTGGCCGGCACTGGCGGTCAGGCACTGGCGGGCGGTATTGATCTGTATGAAGCGGGTCAGGAAGGCGCGGGACTGGCCAATGCCGGCTCGGCGGCGCTGGCCACTGACCCGAGCGTGTTGATGAGTAACCCGGCCGGCATTGCTGCACTCAAGGGCACGCAAATCAGCTTGACCGGTCAGGCCATATTTGGCGGCCTGGGTTTTGATCGCGACAGTGACAACGACTTTTCCGGCAACGAGGGCGGCAATCCGCTGCCGCTCCTGCCGGGCACCAGTTTCTTTATCAGCCATGAGCTCAATGATCGCGCCAGTATCGGCTTCGGTATGTACGGCAACTTCGGCCTGAGCGTGAAATACGACGATGACTGGGCCGGCCGCTACTTCAGCCAGGAATCGACATTGATCGGTATTTCGATGCAGCCGACCTTCGCCTACAAGATCACCGACGATCTTTCGATGGGCATCGGACCGCGTCTGGTCTATGGCTACTACTACACAAAAATGGCCATCGACAATAACGCCTTCCTGCCGGGTACGCCGTTTCAGGAGGATGGCAAGTTGCAGTACAAGGACACCGACATCGGCACAGGGATCAACCTCGGCCTGCGCTATCAGTTCAATGAACGCACCACTGTCGGCCTGGCTTACACCAGCAAGGTCAAACTTGAGTTCAAGGACTCACCTTCCGTGCATGGCATTCGCAATCCGCTGCTCAATCTGGCGCTGTCGCGGCTGGACGTCGACGACCTGGAAATCGACATGAACATCCCGCAGACCGCGACCCTGAGCATTGCCCATCAGTTGAACGAACAGTGGACGCTGTTGAGTTCGGTGAACTGGCAGGACTGGAGCGACTTTGCCGACATCGGCGTGTCGGTGGATACGGCGGCAGGCGACGTTTCACGTTCGGTCGACCGCAAGTATCAGGACACCTGGCACCTGTCGATCGGCGCACAGAACCAGATCAACCCGAAACTGCGCTGGAACATGGGCGTGGGTTACGACAGCTCCGCCGTGAAGGACAAGGATCGCACCGTCGACAACCCGATGAACGAGACCTGGCGGCTGGCGACCGGGCTGAGCTACAAACTGGCCGAAGACACCGACCTCAACCTCAATTACACGCTGGTCTGGCTGGGCGACATGGATGTGCAACAGACCAAACGCAATGGGCAGACGCTCTCGGGCAGTTATCCCAATAGCGCGCTGCACATTGTTGGCGGTGGCGTGACGTGGCGATTTTGATCGGGGCGCTCAGCGCTCCAGCATGCCGTGACACAACAGGTTCAAAACCCCGCGCATGTGCAAGGCATGCGCGGCCCTGTCCGGGACTTCCTGCGTTGCCAACCGAATGAACGCCATGTTCGCGTATTGGTTGAACAGGGTTGCCACCACGTCAAGATCGATCGATTCGCGCACTTTTCCCGCTTGCTGGAAATGCAAAAGCAGCGCTTTGGTCTCTTCGATCACGGCCGCGTTCCATGGACTCATCGCCTCGGCCAGCTCACCGGTCAGTAGAAACGGCGCCAGTTCCCGCCACAACGAAGCCGGCATTGCCTGTAGCTGGTAATCGGTCATCAACCCTTCGAACTCGCACAGCGCCTCCAGGGGATCGCTGTCCTCGTCCAGATTGGCCCGCGCTTCGCGCATGGCTTGCTCGTCGGGTTGCTTGAGCAAGGCCAGCAGAATCTCCTGCTTGCCGCCGAAATAATTCACCACTGTGGGTGCGGAAACGCCCGCCTGGACCGCGATCTGCTCCAGCGTGGTCGCCGCAAAGCCATTGCTTTTGAACAGCTCAAGCGCCGCCTCGGCAATCACCTGCCGGCGCTGTTCCTTCTGCCGCTCTCTGAGTCCGCTCATGTTGCCTCTGATGATCCTTGCCAATGGCTCTCAGCCTACGGAGATCTTTTTTCACCGACAAATATTTTCTTTACAAAAATATTTTTAGATGACAAAACTTTGTCCGTGCAGCGCTGCGACGAACGCACTCACTTGCCCTTTGCTCTGGAGATCCGCCATGTCCGCCGAATTCGATTCGACCCGCAGTACCCGCGATTACCAAGCCGCTGACGCCGCTCACCACATCCACGCGTTCGTCGATCAGAAGGCCCTCAACGAGGAAGGCCCGCGGGTGATGGTCAGCGGCGATCGGCTGGCGTTGTGGGACAACGACGGCAAGCGTTACCTGGACGGCATGTCCGGCCTGTGGTGCACCAACCTCGGTTACGGGCGCAAGGATCTCGCCGCAGCGGCAACCGCGCAGCTGGAACAACTGCCCTACTACAACATGTTCTTCCACACCACTCACCCGGCGGTGATCGAGCTCTCCGAACTGCTCTTCAGCCTGCTGCCCAAGCACTACAGCCACGCGATCTACACCAACTCCGGCTCCGAAGCCAACGAAGTGCTGATCCGCACCGTGCGCAAGTTCTGGCAGGTGATGGGCCAACCCGAGAAGAAAATCATGATCGGCCGCTGGAATGGCTACCACGGCTCGACCCTGGCTGCGACGGCGCTGGGCGGGATGAAATTCATGCACGAAATGGGCGGCAGCATTCCCGATGTCGCGCACATCGATGAGCCGTACTGGTTCGCCCATGAAGGCAACCTCAGCCCGGAAGAATTTGGCTTGCGCGCGGCGCGGCAACTGGAAGAGAAGATTCTCGAACTGGGCGCCGACAAGGTGGCGGCGTTCGTCGCCGAACCGTTTCAGGGTGCGGGCGGCATGATCATTCCGCCGGCGACGTACTGGCCGGAGATCCAGCGTATCTGCCGTCAATATGACGTGTTGCTGTGTGCGGACGAAGTGATTGGCGGTTTCGGCCGCACCGGTGAATGGTTCGCGCATCAGACATTCGGGTTCGAGCCCGACACCCTGTCGATCGCCAAAGGCCTGACCTCCGGCTATATCCCCATGGGTGGCCTGATTCTGTCGCGGCGCATGGCCGAAGCATTGGTCGAGAAAGGCGGCGTGTTTGCCCACGGCCTGACCTACTCCGGCCACCCGGTCGCGGCCGCCGTGGCGATTGCCAACCTCAAGGCCTTGCGTGATGAAGGCGTGGTGACTCAGGTGAAAACCGACACCGGCCCGTACCTGCAAAACTGCCTGCGCGAAGTGTTTGGCAATCACCCGTTGGTGGGTGAGATTCAGGGGGTTGGTCTGGTGGCGGCGTTGCAATTTGCTGAGGAAAAGGCTAACCGCAAGCGCTTTGCCAATGAAAACGATATCGCCTGGCGTTGCCGCACGATTGGTTTTGAGGAAGGGCTGATCATTCGGTCGACACTGGGGCGGATGATCATGGCGCCGGCGCTGGTCGCCACGCGTGCGGAGCTGGATGAGCTGATCGACAAGACGCGGATTGCGGTGGATCGGACGGCGCGGGAGTACGGGGTGCTGTGATCGTCTGAGGACGTACCTGTCTTCTGGGAACGCAACAAATCCCTGTGGGAGCTGGCTTGCCAGCGATGGCGATAGTTCAGACACTTCATTATCGAATGGGCTGGCCCCATCGCTGGCA
>NZ_AKJR01000160.1:0-30919 GCF_000282235.1 Pseudomonas sp. GM24
AGGCTGCGATCTTTTGATCTTGACCCTGAAAAACAAGATCAAAAGATCGCAGCCTTCGGCAGCTCCTACAGGGGAAGGTGGCGGGAACCATAAAAAAGGGAGGCCGCATGGGCCTCCCTTTTTTATTGCGATTTGCCGTTACAGGCTGGCAATCCGCGCGTGCTGCTCGGCCAGTTTGCCCAGGGCTTGTTCAGCCTCGGCCAGTTTGGCGCGTTCTTTTTCGATGACTTCGGCCGGGGCCTTGTCGACGAAACCGGCGTTGGACAGTTTGCCGCCAACGCGCTGGACTTCGCCCTGCAGACGCAGGATTTCCTTGTCCAGACGCGCCAGTTCAGCGCCCTTGTCGATCAGGCCGGCCATTGGTACCAGCACTTCCATCTCGCCAACCAGTGCGGTGGCGGACAGCGGCGCTTCTTCGCCGGCCTTCAGAACAGTGATCGATTCCAGTCGCGCCAGTTTCTTCAGCAGCGCTTCGTTCTCGGTCAGACGGCGCTGGTCTTCAGCGCTGACGTTCTTCAGGTAGATTGGCAGCGGTTTGCCCGGGCCGATGTTCATTTCGCCACGGATGTTACGCGTGCCGAGCATCAGTTCCTTGAGCCATTCGATGTCGTCTTCGGCCGCGGGATCGATGCGCTCTTCGTTGGCCACTGGCCACGCTTGCAGCATGATCGTCTTGCCCTGAATACCAGCCAGCGGCGCGATGCGCTGCCAGATTTCTTCAGTGATGAACGGCATGAACGGATGCGCCAGACGCAGCGCCACTTCCAGTACGCGAACCAGCGTGCGGCGGGTGCCGCGCTGACGTTCAACCGGCGCATTCTCGTCCCACAGCACTGGCTTGGACAGTTCCAGGTACCAGTCGCAGTACTGGTTCCAGATGAACTCGTACAGCGCTTGTGCTGCCAGGTCGAAACGGAACTGATCGAGTTGACGGGTCACTTCGGCTTCGGTGCGTTGCAGCTGCGAGATGATCCAGCGATCCGCCAGCGACAGCTCGTAGGCTTCGCCGTTCTGGCCGCAGTCTTCGCCCTTGTCCAGAACGTAACGCGCGGCGTTCCAGATCTTGTTGCAGAAGTTGCGATAGCCTTCGACGCGGCCCATGTCGAACTTGATGTCGCGACCGGTCGAGGCCAGCGAGCAGAAAGTGAAGCGCAGGGCGTCGGTGCCGTAGCTGGCGATGCCGTCGGCGAACTCCTCGCGGGTCTGCTTCTCGATCTTCTTCGCCAGTTTCGGCTGCATCATGCCGGAGGTGCGCTTCTGCACCAGCTCTTCCAGCTCGATACCGTCGATGATGTCCAGCGGATCCAGGACGTTGCCCTTGGACTTGGACATCTTCTGGCCCTGGCCATCGCGCACCAGACCGTGCACATAAACGGTCTTGAACGGCACCTGCGGCGTGCCGTCTTCGTTCTTGATCAGGTGCATGGTCAGCATGATCATCCGGGCAACCCAGAAGAAAATGATGTCGAAACCGGTGACCAGTACGTCGGTGGAGTGGAATTTCTTCAGGAACTCGGTCTGCTCAGGCCAGCCCAGGGTGGAGAACGTCCACAGGCCGGAACTGAACCAGGTGTCGAGTACGTCGTTATCCTGTTGCAGCGCCACGTCCGGGCCGAGGTTGTGCTTGGCACGCACTTCGGCTTCGTCGCGACCGACGTAGACCTTGCCCGACTCGTCGTACCAGGCCGGAATCCGGTGGCCCCACCACAGCTGACGGCTGATGCACCAGTCCTGAATGTCGCGCATCCACGAGAAGTACATGTTTTCGTACTGCTTCGGCACGAACTGGATGCGGCCGTCTTCAACGGCGGCAATCGCAGGCTCGGCCAAAGGCTTGGTCGACACGTACCACTGGTCGGTCAACCACGGCTCGATGATGGTGCCGGAGCGGTCGCCTTTCGGGACTTTCAGGCCGTGGTCGTTGACGCTGACCAACAGGCCGGCGGCGTCAAATGCCGCAACGATTTGCTTGCGCGCTTCGAAACGCTCAAGACCTGCATATTCAGCCGGAATCTGGCCATCGATGCTGTCGTTCAGCGTGCCATCAAGGTTGAACACCTGCGCTGCCGGCAGCACGTTGGCGTTCTTGTCGAAGATGTTCAGCAGCGGCAGGTTGTGGCGCTTGCCGACTTCGTAGTCGTTGAAATCGTGGGCCGGGGTGATTTTCACGCAACCGGTGCCGAATTCAGGATCGCAGTAATCGTCGGCGATGATCGGGATGCGGCGGCCAACCAGTGGCAGCTCGACAAACTTGCCGATCAGGGCCTGGTAGCGCTCGTCGTTCGGGTTCACCGCAACGGCGGAGTCGCCGAGCATGGTTTCCGGACGGGTGGTCGCGACGATCAGGAAGTCGTTGCCGTCAGCGGTTTTTGCGCCGTCAGCCAGCGGGTACTTAAGGTTCCACAGGAAACCTTTCTCGTCGTGGTTTTCCACTTCGAGGTCGGAAATCGCCGTGTGCAGTTTGGTGTCCCAGTTGACCAGGCGCTTGCCGCGATAGATCAGGCCGTCTTCGTGCAGGCGTACGAAGGCTTCTTTAACCGCTTCCGAGAGGCCGTCGTCCATGGTGAAGCGCTCGCGGCTCCAGTCAACGGACGAGCCGAGGCGGCGGATCTGACGGCTGATGTTGCCGCCGGACTGATCCTTCCACTCCCAGACTTTCTCGAGGAATTTTTCGCGGCCCAGATCATGGCGATTCTGGCCCTGGGCTTCGAGTTGACGCTCCACCAGCATCTGCGTGGCGATACCGGCGTGGTCGGTACCCGGTTGCCACAGGGTGTTGCGACCCTGCATGCGGCGGAAACGGATCAGGGCGTCCATGATCGCGTTGTTGAAACCGTGACCCATGTGCAGGCTGCCGGTGACGTTCGGCGGCGGGATCATGATGGTGTAGGAGTCGCCCGCGCCTTGCGGGGCGAAGTAGTTCTCGGACTCCCAGGTGTTGTACCAGGAAGTTTCAATGGCGTGCGGCTGGTAGGTCTTATCCATGCGCGGCGGGACCCTATTGGCATTAATTCAGGAAAAGCCGACGAGTATAGCGGGGCATGGGGCCGAGGGCGAGCGGGGCGGGCCGGATGGAGATCTAAATGTAGGAGCTGCCGAAGGCTGCGATCTTTTGATCTTGTCTTTAAAAAACAAAGGCCAAAAGATCGCAGCCTGCGGCAGCTCCTAAACGGGACGGGTTATTCGTACTGACTCAGCAGCCGTTCCATCCGCGCATCGAGCCGGCGTTTGATTTCGGTTTCGATGTGCGGCGCGAAGTCGTCGATCACGTCCTGCATGATCAATTGCGCGGCGGCGCGTAGTTCGCTGTCGAGGTGGAGCAGGGCGTCCGGGCCTTTATTCACAGGTGCCACAGGTTGCGCGGCGGGTGTCGGGGCTGGCGCGGGTGATGGTTCGACAGCAGCCGGCTCGGCGCCGACAGAGTCAAACAACATCGGAATCTGTTCCTGTTCGCCGTCGTCGACCGTGTCGGTCAACAGCGGTGGTTGCAGGTTGTCGTCGCCGAGCAACTGGCGAATCGATTCGAGATCGTCCAGCAGGTGTGTTGGCTTTTGCTGCGGTTTCGGAGTGTCCATTGGAATGCTCAGAGTCGCTGTAAACGGTGATCTTGCAGAGGATAGCCCTGTTCGCGGTAGAAACGGAAACTCTCCCGCGCGGCCGCCCGAATCGTCGGATCTTCGACCACCACTTCCGCCACGCGGGCGAATTTGCTGGCGAAGGCCGGGACTTTCAGATCGAGATTGACCAGTAAATCCTGATGCTGACCGCAGTCGTCACCCAACCCCAGCACAATCAAACCGTCCGGTTCACTGTCAGCCGGGCCGTGAGGCACGAACGTTTCGCCCTTGAATGCCCACAGGCGCGCATCGAGATCGTCACGCTGAGCCGCATCGCTGCAATGCAGATAGATGCGATGGCCCATGCGCCAGGCTTTCTCGGTGAGTTTGCAGGCAAAATCCAGGCGAGCCGACGGGTCGGCGCTGGGCAGGATGTAAAAATCGACTTTGGTCATTGCGGTTCCAGAGCGGCAAGCGGCGTCACCCGAGAGTGACGCCGCCCATCAGCGGGTTCAGGCTTTGGCGCGATCCAGCAGGTACTGGGTCAGCAGAGGTACTGGACGGCCAGTGGCGCCCTTGTCCTTGCCACCGCTGGTCCATGCGGTGCCGGCGATGTCCAGGTGCGCCCAGTTGAGGTTTTTGGTGAAGCGTGAGAGGAAGCACGCGGCGGTGATCGTGCCGGCCTTCGGCCCGCCAATGTTGGCGATGTCGGCAAACGGGCTGTCCAGTTGTTCCTGGTACTCGTCGAACAGCGGCAGTTGCCAGGCGCGGTCGTCAGCGGCTTTACCGGCGCTGAGCAGTTGGCCGATCAGTTCGTCGTTGTTGCCCAGTAGACCCGAGGTGTGCGCACCCAGTGCGACGACGCAAGCGCCGGTCAGGGTGGCAATGTCGATCACCGCTTGTGGCTTGAAGCGCTCGGAGTAGGTCAGCGCATCGCACAGCACCAGACGGCCTTCGGCGTCGGTGTTGAGGATTTCCACGGTCTGGCCGCTCATGGTGGTGACGATGTCGCCTGGACGTGTCGCGTTGCCGCTCGGCATGTTTTCCGCGCAGGCGAGGATGCACACCAGGTTGATCGGCAGTTTCAGCTCAAGCACGGCGCGCAGGGTGCCGAACACGGAGGCAGCGCCGCCCATGTCGTATTTCATTTCGTCCATGCCGGCGCCTGGCTTCAGGCTGATGCCGCCGGTGTCGAAGGTGATGCCTTTACCGACCAGTGCGTACGGCTTCTCGGATTTCTTGCCGCCGTTGTATTGCATGACGATCAGGCGCGGCGGCTGCTCGCTGCCTTGGCCGACGGCGTAGAACGAGCCCATGCCCAGGGATTTGATCTTCTTCTCGTCGAGGACTTCGACTTTCAGATCCTTGAACTCTTTGCCGAGGTTCTTCGCTTGTTCGCCGAGGAAGGTCGGGTGGCAGATGTTCGGCGGCAGGTTGCCCAGATCGCGGGTGAAGGCCATGCCGTTGGCGATCGCAGTGGCGTGGTTCACGGCGCGTTGCACTTCGGCTTGGGCGGCCTTGATGGTCAGCAGGGTGATTTTCTTCAGGGCGCGCGGTTCGGCTTTCTGGCTCTTGAACTGGTCGAAGGTGTATTCGCCGTCCACCAGGGTTTCCGCCAGCAGACGGGTTTTACCGTAGCTGTCGCGGTTTTTGACAATAATTTCATCCAGCGCCAGCACGGCGTCGCTGCCGCCCAGGCCCTTCAGGGTGTTGAGGATGCCAGCAACGATTTTGCGGAACGGGCGGTCGCCCAGTTCTTCATCCTTGCCCACACCGACCAGCAGCACGCGCTCGGCTTTCAGGTTTGGCAGGCTGTGCAGCAACAGGCTCTGGCCGACCTTGCCGGCCAGATCGCCACGCTTGAGAACGGCGCTGATCGCGCCACCGCTGAGTTCGTCGACCTGTTTGGCGGCGACACCGAGTTTGCGGCCTTCACCGACGGCAACCACCAGGGTGGCGGTTTTCAACGTTTCTGGGCCAACGCTTTTTACAACCAGTTCCATGTCCGGATCCCTGAATGAATGGTCAACACGCAGGCGTTCGACGGTGTCCGCAGTCGCCTGCTTATAGATAGAAGAGGCGCAGGCCAAAGCCTGCGACAAGGGCCGCAGTTTGAACCTCGCTCCCCGCGCCTGACAACCCTAGGGGGCGTTCTCAATTAGTTTTCACACCGCGTTGTCGCCTTAAAGCCAGCCAGGCAAGGCGCAGGCCGCTGGGAATGGTTGTTCCCTTTCCAAGGCCTGCAACGCAGACTGGCCGGCTTTAAGGCACAACCCGAAGGGCCGGGCCTGCTGTTGTGCAGGGCTGCGTTGCTCGAAGCTTATTTGGAATGACCAAACCACGCTTCTCGCGCCTTGCCCTGCACAACAGCAGACCCGGCGCGGTGTGAAAACTAATTGAGAACGCCCCCTAGGTTGTACGATCTGCAAAGGATTACAGACATGGATGAGTGTGCGCAGTGACAGGCGCCTCCAATCACAGGATAATGCCGCATCTTTTTTCGACGGCTCTGCGTTGCGGGCCGGTCGATGTGTTTGCTTGTTTGGCCGCCTTAGCCTGACAACCCTGGAGTGTCTGGTTTGATCGTCTTCCGTTATCTGTCCCGCGAAGTCCTGTTGACCCTCAGCGCCGTGAGTGCCGTGCTGTTGGTCATCATCATGAGCGGTCGCTTCATCAAATACCTCGCTCAGGCCGCTGCCGGTCAGCTCGATCCGGGCTCGCTGTTCCTGATCATGGGCTTTCGTCTGCCGGGGTTTCTGCAACTGATTCTGCCGCTGGGCCTGTTCCTCGGGATCCTGCTGGCCTACGGTCGTCTGTATCTCGAAAGCGAGATGACCGTGCTGTCGGCCACCGGCATGAGCCAGCAGAAGCTGTTTCGCATGACCTTGTTTCCAGCGACCCTGGTTGCGCTGGTGGTGGCATGGCTGAGCCTTGGGCTGGCCCCACAAGGCGCCAACCAGTTCCAGTTGCTGCTGAACAAGCAGGACGCGCTGACCGAATTCGATACCCTCGAGCCGGGACGCTTCCAGGCCCTGCGTGACGGCACCCGGGTGACCTACACCGAAACCCTGAGTGACGATCGCGTCAACCTGGGTAGCGTGTTCATTTCGCAGAAGAACCTCGGCGCCGATCAAAAGGATCGCGGGATTTCCGTGCTGGTGGCTGAAAGCGGTCGCCAGGAAGTGCGCCCCGACGGCAACCGCTATCTGATCCTCGATAACGGCTACCGCTACGACGGCAGTCCGGGTCAGGCCGATTACCGTGCCATTCATTACGAAACCTACGGCGTGCTGTTGCCCAAGCCGGACGTCAGCGAAGAAGTCACCGATCGCGACGCCATGCCGACCTCGTCTCTGCTGGGCAGCGATGACATTCGCTCGAAAACCGAACTGCAATGGCGTTTGTCCCTGCCGCTGCTGGTATTTATCGTGACCTTGATGGCGGTGCCACTGTCGCGAGTCAATCCGCGCCAAGGGCGTTTCCTCAAGCTGCTGCCGGCGATTCTTCTTTATATGGCTTACCTGACCATCCTGATTGCCGCCCGCGGCGCCCTTGAAAAAGGCAAGATCCCGCCGGCCCTTGGCCTATGGTGGGTGCACGCGATCTTCCTGTTCATCGGTCTCGGCCTGCTCTATTGGGAGCCGCTACGCCTGAAGATGGCCAGCCGTCGCTCCGCAGCGCTGGAGGTGGCCCGTGGTTAAACTCGATCGCTACATCGGCAGCAGCGTGTTCATGGCGATCATTGCCGTGCTCGCCATCATTCTCGGCCTGGCGACGCTGTTCGCCTTCATCGATGAGATGGGTGACGTCAGCGAAACCTACACCCTCGTTGATGTCCTGAGCTTCGTACTGCTGACCGCGCCGCGCCGTCTCTACGAAATGCTGCCAATGGCCGCATTGATCGGCTGCCTGATCGGCCTCGGCAGTCTGGCCAGCAGCAGTGAGCTGACGGTCATGCGCGCTGCAGGCGTGTCCATCGGCCGTATTGTCTGGGCTGTAATGAAGCCAATGCTGGTGCTGATGCTGGCCGGTGTGCTGATCGGCGAGTACGTTGCTCCGGCAACCGAAAGCATGGCGCAGGCCAATCGCTCGCTGGCGCAAGGCAGCGGCGACGCGCAGAGCGCCAAACACGGTATGTGGCACCGTCAGGGTGAAGAATTCATCCACATCAACGCCGTGCAACCGAACGGCCTGTTGTATGGCGTGACCCGCTATCACTTCGACAAGGAGCGCCATCTGCTGAGTTCGAGCTTCGCCAAGAAGGCCGAGTTCGACGGCAATAAGTGGCAACTCACCGACGTTGCCACCACGCTGTTCCATGAGCGCAGCACGGAAGTCGTCAATACCCCGAGTGAGCAATGGGACGTGGCGTTGAGCCCGCAATTGCTCAGCACCGTGGTCATGGCGCCGGAATCGCTGTCGATCAGTGGCTTGTGGGGTTACATCCACTACCTGTCCGAGCAAGGCCTGAGCAACGGCCGTTACTGGCTGGCATTTTGGGTCAAGGTGTTGCAGCCGTTGGTCACTGCCGCTCTGGTGTTGATGGCGATCTCCTTCATCTTCGGTCCGTTGCGTTCGGTGACTCTCGGTCAGCGCGTGTTCACCGGTGTTCTGGTGGGCTTCACCTTCCGTATCGTCCAGGATTTGCTCGGCCCGTCGAGCCTGGTGTTCGGTTTCTCGCCGCTGTTCGCGGTACTGGTGCCGGCCGGGGTTTGTGCGCTGGCGGGTGTCTGGCTCCTGCGAAGAGCCGGTTGATGACAGGCGATTGACCTGTGCTTTAAACCTCGAAAACGCCTCGGTCGACAGATCGGGGCGTTTTTGCATGCAATCCGGGTGACAGGCGAACGTGACGCTTGCGCCGTGTATCAGGTACAATTCCCGGCTATTTTTCGGCGGGCTATGCCTGCAGCCTTTTTGAGTGTTGATCCGTGAGTGATTTGAGTCATATCCGCAATTTCTCCATCATCGCCCACATTGACCATGGCAAGTCGACGCTGGCCGATCGCTTCATCCAGATGTGCGGCGGCCTGGCCGAGCGTGAAATGGAAGCCCAGGTACTGGATTCCATGGATCTGGAGCGTGAACGCGGGATCACCATCAAGGCCCACAGCGTTACCCTCTATTACACCGCCAAAGACGGCATCAAGTATCAGCTGAACTTCATTGACACCCCGGGCCACGTCGACTTCACCTACGAAGTCAGCCGTTCCCTGGCCGCGTGTGAAGGTGCCTTGCTGGTGGTCGATGCGGGTCAGGGTGTTGAAGCCCAGTCCGTGGCCAACTGCTACACCGCCATCGAGCAGGGCCTTGAGGTCATGCCGGTGCTGAACAAGATCGACCTGCCGCAGGCTGATCCTGAGCGCGTCAAGGACGAGATCGAGAAGATCATCGGCATCGACGCCACCGACGCCGTCACCTGCAGTGCCAAAACCGGCCTGGGTGTCGACGAAGTGCTCGAGCGCCTTGTGCAGACCATTCCTGCGCCGACCGGCAACATCGAAGATCCGCTGCAAGCGTTGATCATCGATTCCTGGTTCGACAACTACCTGGGCGTTGTCTCCCTGGTGCGCGTGCGTCATGGTCGCGTGAAGAAGGGCGACAAGATCCTCGTCAAGTCCACCGGCAAGATCCACCTGGTCGACAGCGTTGGCGTGTTCAACCCGAAACACACCGCCACCGCTGACCTCAAGGCCGGCGAAGTGGGCTTCATCATTGCCAGCATCAAGGACATTCACGGTGCACCGGTCGGTGACACCCTGACCCTGAGCTCGACCCCGGACGTTGAAGTGCTGCCCGGCTTCAAACGCATCCAGCCGCAGGTTTACGCCGGTCTGTTCCCGGTCAGCTCCGACGACTTCGAGGATTTCCGCGAAGCGCTGCAGAAGCTGACCCTCAACGACTCGTCGCTGCAATACACCCCGGAAAGCTCCGACGCACTGGGCTTCGGCTTCCGTTGCGGGTTCCTCGGCATGCTGCACATGGAAATCATCCAGGAGCGCCTTGAGCGCGAGTACAACCTGGACCTGATTACCACGGCGCCGACGGTAATCTTCGAGCTGGTGCTGAAAACCGGTGAAACGATTTACGTCGACAACCCGTCCAAGCTGCCGGATGTGTCGTCGATCGAAGACATGCGCGAGCCGATCGTGCGCGCCAACATTCTGGTGCCGCAGGAACACTTGGGCAACGTCATCACCCTGTGCATCGAGAAGCGTGGCGTTCAAGTCGACATGCTGTTCCTCGGCAATCAGGTGCAAGTCACTTACGACCTGCCGATGAACGAAGTGGTCCTGGACTTCTTCGACCGTCTCAAATCCACCAGCCGTGGCTATGCTTCGCTGGATTACCATTTCGATCGTTACCAATCGGCTAATCTGGTGAAACTGGACGTGCTGATCAACGGCGACAAGGTCGATGCCCTTGCATTGATCGTGCACCGTGACAACTCGCACTACAAAGGTCGCCAGTTGACCGAGAAGATGAAAGAACTGATTCCTCGTCAGATGTTCGACGTAGCCATTCAGGCCGCCATCGGTGGTCAGATCGTTGCCCGGACAACCGTCAAGGCGCTCAGAAAGAACGTATTGGCCAAATGCTACGGTGGTGACGTCAGCCGTAAGAAGAAACTGCTCGAGAAGCAAAAGGCCGGTAAGAAACGCATGAAGCAGGTCGGCAACGTGGAAATTCCACAAGAAGCCTTCCTTGCCGTGCTCAGGTTGGATAGTTAGGTCCTATGTCACTAAATTTCCCGCTGTTGCTGGTCATCGCCGTGTTCGTCTGCGGCCTGTTGGCGTTGCTTGATCTGTTGATCCTGGCACCGCGTCGGCGTGCTGCCATTGCCTCTTATCAAGGCAGCGTCAGCCAGCCTGACGGGGTGGTCGTTGAAAAACTGAATAAAGAGCCGCTGCTGGTCGAATACGGCAAGTCGTTCTTCCCGGTGTTGTTCATCGTGCTGGTACTGCGCTCGTTCCTCGTGGAGCCGTTCCAGATCCCTTCGGGCTCGATGAAACCGACCCTGGATGTCGGCGACTTCATTCTGGTGAACAAGTTTTCTTACGGGATCCGCCTGCCGGTGATCGACAAGAAAATCATCGAAGTCGGTGATCCGCAGCGCGGCGATGTGATGGTGTTCCGCTACCCGAGCGATCCGAACGTCAACTACATCAAGCGTGTAGTGGGTCTGCCGGGTGACACGGTGCGTTACACCGCCGACAAGCGTCTGTTTGTGAACGGCGAGTCGATTGCCGAGCAGATGGTCGGTGCCGAGCCGGGCACGCTGGGCAGCGCCGAACTGTACAAAGAGAAACTGGGCGCCGCCGAGCACCTGATCCGCAAGGAAATGAGCCGCTACCGCGCCACGCCGGACCGCTCGTGGACAGTGCCTGCCGGGCACTACTTCATGATGGGCGACAACCGCGACAACTCGAATGACAGTCGCTACTGGGATGATCCGAACATTCCCAAGGATCTGCTGGGCATGGTTCCCGACCAGAATATCGTCGGCAAGGCCTTCGCGGTCTGGATGAGCTGGCCAGAACCGAAACTCAGTCACCTGCCGAATTTCTCGCGGGTTGGCCTGATCAAGTAATCACACACGGCGCTGTTGACCACAGCGCCGAATGCATTTCTGGAGTCGGCACAATCGGCTTCGCAATCGCCAGGATTTAATTTTTGAACACAGCGTTAATTGTCCCAGGCCTGCGCCGCATCCCGGCGATGGCAGTGGAATCCAGCCACGAACTCAGCGTGGGTAAACCGTGAGCGTTTCTCTAAGCCGTCTCGAGCGTCAGCTCGGTTACACCTTCAAGGACCAGGAGCTGATGCTGCTGGCTCTGACGCACCGCAGTTTTGCCGGGCGCAACAACGAACGCCTGGAATTCCTTGGCGATGCCATCCTCAACTTCGTTGCCGGCGAGGCGCTGTTCGATCGCTTCCCGCTGGCCCGCGAAGGCCAGTTGTCGCGTTTGCGCGCACGTTTGGTAAAAGGTGAGACGCTGGCCGTACTGGCGCGCGGTTTCGACCTTGGCGATTACCTGCGACTGGGTTCCGGCGAGTTGAAAAGCGGCGGTTTCCGTCGCGAATCGATTCTGGCCGATGCCCTCGAAGCCTTGATCGGCGCGATCTATCTCGACGCCGGCATGGACATGGCGCGTGAGCGCGTGCTGGCCTGGCTGGCCGGTGAGTTCGAAGGCCTGACGCTGGTCGACACCAACAAGGATCCGAAAACCCGCCTGCAGGAACACCTGCAATCGCGCGGTTGCGATCTGCCACGCTACGAAGTGGTAGATATCCAGGGCGAGCCGCACTGCCGAACCTTCTTCGTCGAGTGCGAAGTTGTCTTACTGAATGAAAAAAGCCGAGGTCAGGGTGTGAGCCGTCGTATTGCCGAACAGGTAGCGGCCGCCGCAGCACTGATTGCCCTGGGCGTGGAGAATGGCAATGACTGATACAAACGCAACTCGCTGTGGCTATGTTGCCATCGTCGGCCGTCCCAACGTTGGCAAGTCCACGTTGCTGAACCACATCCTTGGCCAGAAGCTCGCGATCACTTCGCGCAAGCCGCAGACCACTCGCCACAATATGCTCGGGATCAAAACCGAAGGTGACGTGCAGGCGATCTACGTCGACACCCCCGGCATGCACAAGGGTGGCGAAAAGGCCCTGAACCGCTACATGAACAAAACCGCTTCGGCGGCGTTGAAAGACGTCGACGTGGTGATCTTCGTGGTCGACCGCACCAAGTGGACCGACGAAGACCAGATGGTTCTTGAACGCGTGCAGTACGTGACGGGTCCGCTGATCGTCGCGCTGAACAAGACCGACCGCATCGAAGACAAAGCCGAGCTGATGCCGCACCTGAGCTGGTTGCAGGAACAACTGCCGAACGCGCAGATCATTCCGATTTCGGCGCAACACGGGCACAACCTTGACGCGCTGGAAAAGGTCATTGCCGATCATCTGCCGGAGAACGATCACTTCTTTCCGGAAGACCAGATCACCGACCGCAGCAGCCGTTTCCTCGCTGCTGAACTGGTGCGCGAGAAAATCATGCGCCAGATGGGCGCTGAGCTGCCGTACCAGATCACCGTCGAGATCGAAGAGTTCAAGCAGCAGGGCAAAACCCTGCACATCCACGCCTTGATCCTCGTTGAACGTGACGGCCAGAAGAAGATCATCATTGGCGACAAGGGCGAGCGCATCAAACGCATCGGCACCGAAGCGCGCAAGGACATGGAGCTGCTGTTCGACTCCAAGATCATGCTAAACCTGTGGGTCAAGGTGAAGGGCGGCTGGTCCGACGACGAGCGTGCGCTGCGTTCGCTGGGTTACGGCGACCTGTAAGCGATTCGAAGATCAAAAGATCGCAGCCTTCGGCAGCTCCTACAATGTCTTGTTTACACCTGTAGGAGCTGCCGAAGGCTGCGATCTTTTTTGCAATCCCGACCGGGAAAAACGTCATGTCGCAAAACCCGCCTCCTGCCCAACCCGCCTACGTCCTGCATTCTCGCGCCTACCGCGAAACCAGTGCGTTGGTGGATTTCCTCACGCCGCAAGGTCGGCTGCGGGCGGTGTTGCGCAGTGCGCGGGGCAAGGCCGGGACATTGGCGCGGCCGTTCGTGTCGCTGGAAGTGGAGTTCCGCGGCAAGGGTGAGTTGAAGAATGTCGGGCGCATGGAGAGTTCTGGTGCCTCTGCCTGGCTCAACGGCGAAGCGCTGTTCAGCGGTCTCTATCTCAATGAGTTGCTGATTCGTTTGCTGCCCGCTGAAGACCCGCATCCGGGCGTATTCGATCACTACGCCGCGACTTTGCTAGCGCTGGCTGAAGGTCGACCGCTGGAGCCATTGCTGCGCTCCTTCGAGTGGCGACTGTTGGACGATCTCGGTTACGGCTTTTCGTTGAATACCGACGTCCATGGCGAGCCCGTCGCGCCAGACGGTCTCTATCGTCTGCAAGTGGATGCGGGGCTTGAGCGGGTTTTCCTGCTGCAGCCGGGCCTGTTCAACGGCGTCGAATTACTGGCCATGGCCGAAGCCGACTGGACCGCGCCCGGTGCGCTGTCCGCCGCCAAGCGCTTGATGCGGCAGGCCTTGGCCGTTCATTTGGGCGGTCGCCCTCTCGTCAGTCGTGAGCTGTTTCGCAAGCCCTAAGGGTCTGTTTACGTCTGGAAGCGGCGCAACGGGCCCAGACGTAAACAGACCCTTCACCGTGTATGCTGTGCGCCGAATCTTTTTCTTCAGGAGCGCGCATCCGTGACCACCAGTAATCGCATTCTTCTTGGCGTGAACATCGACCACGTCGCCACCCTGCGTCAGGCCCGTGGCACGCGCTACCCGGATCCGGTCAAGGCTGCGCTGGACGCGGAAGAGGCGGGCGCTGATGGCATTACCGTGCACCTGCGTGAAGACCGCCGGCACATTCAAGAGCGCGACGTACTGCTGCTCACGGATGTGCTGCAAACCCGCATGAACTTTGAAATGGGCGTTACCGAAGAAATGATGGCGTTCGCCGAACGCATCCGTCCGGCGCACATTTGCCTGGTCCCGGAAACCCGTCAGGAACTGACCACTGAAGGCGGTCTGGATGTAGCGGGGCAGGAAGAGCGCATCAAGGCAGCGGTTGAACGTCTGTCGAAGATCGGCAGCGAAGTGTCGCTGTTCATTGATGCCGACGAGCGTCAGATCGCTGCATCGAAGCGCGTCGGTGCGCCAGCGATCGAGCTGCACACCGGTCGTTACGCCGATGCCGAAACCCCGACCGAAGTGGCTGAAGAATTGAAGCGTGTGGCGGACGGTGTGGCGTTTGGTCTGGCTCAGGGTCTGATCGTTAACGCGGGTCACGGCTTGCATTACCACAACGTTGAAGCCGTAGCGGCAATCAAGGGTATCAACGAACTGAACATCGGCCATGCGCTGGTGGCACATGCGTTGTTCGTCGGCTTCAAGTCTGCAGTATCGGAAATGAAGGCGCTGATTCTGGCGGCCGCTCTCAAGGGCTAAGATCAAAAGATCGCAGCCTTCGGCAGCTACAGGTGGATTGTAGGAGCTGCCGAAGGTTGCGATCTTTTGCTTTTAAAGCGGGGCAGGTTCTTGCGCGGGTTTTGACTTGTCGATGCCGGGCACATGCAAATTGCCTTCAGCCACTTGATCACCCTCAAGCTGCGGCTGCGTCACCCAGGTCAAAATGTCGTAGTAACGACGAATGTTCGCCACAAAATGCACCGGCTCGCCGCCTCGGGCGTAGCCATAACGCGTCTTGCTGTACCACTGCTTCTGGGAAAGGCGCGGTAGGATCTTCTTCACGTCCAGCCATTTGTCCGGGTTCAACCCTTCCTTGGCCGTCAGCTTGCGCGCGTCATCCAGATGACCGCTGCCGACGTTGTACGCCGCCAGGGCGAACCACGTGCGATCCGGTTCCTTGATCGAATCGTCGAGCTGGTCCTTCATATAAGCCAGGTACTTGGCGCCGCCCATGATGCTCTGCTTCGGATCGAGGCGGTTGGACACACCCATCGCCTGAGCGGTGTTCTGTGTGAGCATCATCAGGCCGCGCACACCGGTTTTCGAGGTGACGGTCGGCTGCCACAGCGATTCCTGATAACCAATGGCTGCCAGCAGGCGCCAGTCGACTTTCTCTTTCTTCGCGTAATTCTTGAAGTGCTGTTCGTATTTCGGCAGGCGCTGCTGCAAGTGCTGGGCGAAGGTCGTGGCACCCATGTAGCCGAGGACATCGACGTGGCCGTAATAACGATCCTTCAAGCGTTGCAGGGTGCCGTTCTTCTGCACCTTGTCCAGATACGCGTTGATTTCGTTGAGCAGGCTATTGTCTTCTCCCGGGCCGACCGCCCAGCTCTGGCTGCGCGCATCGCCAAGGTCGAAGGCCACGCGAATATTGGTGAAATACACCTGGTTCATCGCCACTTCGTTGGAGTCGACCAGGGTCAGGTCAATCTGCCCTTCATCGACCAT
Organism: Pseudomonas sp. GM24; assembly: GCF_000282235.1. Taxonomy (NCBI): domain Bacteria; kingdom Pseudomonadati; phylum Pseudomonadota; class Gammaproteobacteria; order Pseudomonadales; family Pseudomonadaceae; genus Pseudomonas; species Pseudomonas sp. GM24. Next base: position 15,524 of record NZ_AKJR01000160.1, read on the forward strand.
GCGCAGCAGGTCGACCACTTCAACCGCATCGGACTCTTCATATTCAATGCCGGGGAATTTCTTTTTCAGCTCCGCCAGTTGTTCGGCATGGGTACTGCCTTTGAGCACCATAATCTTCTTGCCGACCAGATCACCCGGGTCGGTCGGCCGCGACTGACCGTTGCGATAAATGATCTGCGGGGTGACTTCCAGATAGGAGTGCGAGAAGCGCACCTGTTTCTTGCGCTGTTCGCTGCTGACCAGACCGGCGGCAGCCAGCACCGGGCCATTCGGTTTGCCGATCTGGTCGAACAGGTCGTCGAGGTTGTCGGCGGTCTCGATCTTCAGCTCGACACCCAAATCGTCGGCGAAGCGCTTCACCAGCTCGTATTCGAAGCCGGTTTCACCGCTGCGATCCTGAAAGTAGGTGGCGGGGCTGTTACGGGTAATCACCCGCAGCACACCATCCTCCTTTACGCGCTCGAGTGTGTTGGGTTTATCAACACAGCCACCGAGCATCAGGAAGAGTCCGGTTGCGATCAGCCATTTGGCGTACCGCGGACGCAAAGCCGTTGGGAAAAACATCTGCGCAGTATACGCAAACGGCCACGGGCGCCATATCTCGACAGTGCAGGGCGAGTCTGCTAGCGATCACAAAATAGGACGAAACCCCACAGAAACGGGCCTTTACGGCTTTTTGTTACAGTAAAAATAAGCGGCCTCTGAATGGTTGATTTACCTGACTCTGAAGTCGGAAACACAGATTGATACCCGAGTGCAACCGTGCGTAGCGTTTCGGGTGATGTTGAGGGCGGTTTAGGCTAGAATGCACGGCCTCAAAGCACACCCCTTCCCGAGGCTGTCCCGAAGATGTTGATCCTGCGCGGCGCTCCTGCCCTTTCTGCCTTTCGCCACAGCAAACTCCTTGAGCAACTGAGCCAGAAGGTTTCAGCTGTCAGTGGCCTGTATGCTGAATTCGCTCACTTCGCCGAAGTCACCGGCGTCCTGACCGGCGACGAACAGCAGGTGCTAGCGCGCCTTCTGAAGTACGGCCCAAGCGTTCCGGTACAAGAGCCGACCGGTCGTCTGTTTCTGGTGTTGCCGCGTTTCGGCACCATCTCGCCATGGTCGAGCAAGGCCAGCGACATCGCCCGCAACTGCGGCCTGAGCAAGATCCAGCGTCTGGAGCGCGGTATCGCCTTCTACGTTGCCGGTCAGTTCAGCGAAGCCGAAGCCCAGCAGATTGCCGATGTACTGCATGACCGCATGACGCAAATCGTGCTGGCCAACCTCGAACAGGCCGCCGGTCTGTTCAGCCACGCCGAGCCGAAGCCGCTGACTGCAATCGACATCCTTGGTGGTGGTCGCGCCGCGCTGGAAAAAGCCAACACCGAGCTGGGCCTGGCCCTGGCCGAAGACGAGATCGACTATCTGGTCAACGCCTTCAACGGCCTCAAGCGCAACCCGCACGACATCGAACTGATGATGTTCGCCCAGGCCAACTCCGAGCACTGCCGCCACAAGATCTTCAACGCCAGTTGGGATATTGATGGCGAGAACCAGGAAAAAAGCCTGTTCGGCATGATCAAGAACACCTACGTGATGCACAGCGAAGGCGTTCTGTCGGCTTATAAGGACAACGCCTCGGTGATCGTCGGCAACGTTGCCGGCCGTTTCTTCCCGAATCCTGAAACCCGCCAGTACGGCGCGGTGCAGGAGCCGGTGCACATCCTGATGAAGGTTGAAACCCACAACCACCCGACCGCGATCGCTCCGTTCCCGGGCGCGTCGACCGGTTCCGGTGGCGAGATCCGTGATGAAGGTGCAACCGGTCGTGGCGCCAAGCCAAAAGCCGGCCTTACCGGTTTCACCGTGTCCAATCTGCAGATCCCGGGCTTCGAACAGCCGTGGGAAGTGCCGTACGGCAAGCCTGAGCGCATCGTTACCGCGCTGGATATCATGATCGAAGGCCCGCTCGGCGGCGCGGCGTTCAACAACGAATTCGGTCGTCCGGCCCTGACTGGCTATTTCCGTACCTTCGAACAGTCGATCACCACTCCGCACGGTGACGAAGTTCGTGGTTACCACAAGCCGATCATGTTGGCTGGCGGCATGGGCAACATCCGTGAAGAGCACGTCAAGAAAGGCGAGATCGTCGTTGGCTCCAAGCTGATCGTCCTCGGCGGCCCGGCGATGCTCATCGGTCTGGGCGGCGGCGCGGCCTCCTCGATGGCCACCGGCACCAGCTCGGCGGATCTCGACTTCGCTTCCGTGCAGCGTGAAAACCCTGAAATGGAGCGTCGCTGCCAGGAAGTCATCGACCGTTGCTGGCAACTGGGTGACAAGAACCCGATCAGCTTCATCCACGACGTCGGCGCGGGCGGTCTGTCCAACGCCTTCCCGGAGCTGGTCAACGACGGCGACCGCGGTGGTCGTTTCGAACTGCGCAACATTCCAAACGACGAGCCGGGCATGGCCCCGCACGAAATCTGGTCCAACGAATCCCAGGAACGTTACGTTCTGGCGGTCGGCCCGGAAGACTTCGAGCGCTTCCAGGCGATCTGCGAACGCGAGCGCTGCCCGTTTGCAGTAGTCGGTGAAGCCACCGCTGAACCGCAACTGACCGTGACCGACAGCCACTTCGGCAACAACCCGGTTGACATGCCGCTGGAAGTGTTGCTGGGCAAAGCCCCGCGCATGCACCGTTCGGTGGTTCGTGAAGCCGAGCTGGGCGATGACTTCGATCCGTCGAACCTCGACATCACCGAATCCATCGAGCGCGTTCTGCATCACCCGGCCGTGGCGAGCAAGAGCTTCCTGATCACCATCGGCGACCGCACCATCACCGGCCTGGTTGCCCGTGACCAAATGGTTGGCCCGTGGCAGGTTCCGGTGGCTGACGTTGCCGTCACCGCTACCAGCTTCGACGTTTACACCGGTGAAGCCATGGCGATGGGCGAGCGCACTCCGCTGGCACTGCTGGACGCTCCGGCGTCGGGCCGCATGGCCATCGGCGAAACCCTGACCAATATCGCTGCTTCGCGCATCAACAAGATCTCCGACATCAAACTGTCGGCGAACTGGATGTCCGCTGCCGGTCACCCGGGCGAAGACGCGCGTCTGTACGACACCGTGAAAGCGGTCGGTATGGAACTGTGCCCTGAGCTGGGCATCACCATTCCGGTGGGCAAGGACTCGATGTCCATGGCCACTCGCTGGAACGATAACGGCGAAGAAAAAACCGTGACCTCGCCGATGTCGCTGATCGTGACCGGTTTCGCGCCAGTGGCTGACATCCGTCAGACCCTGACCCCGGAACTGCGCATGGACAAGGGCACCACCGACCTGATCCTGATCGACCTCGGTCGCGGTCAGAACCGTATGGGCGCTTCGATCCTTGCACAGGTACACGGCAAGCTCGGCAAACACGCGCCGGACGTCGATGACGCCGAAGACCTGAAAGCCTTCTTCGCGGTGATCCAAGGCCTCAACGCCGACGGTCACCTGCTGGCTTACCACGACCGTTCCGACGGTGGTCTGCTGACTTCTGTAGTGGAAATGGCCTTCGCTGGCCACTGCGGTCTGAGCCTGAACCTCGACAGCGTTGCCGAGTCCTCGTCCGAAATCGCTGCGATCCTGTTCAACGAAGAACTGGGGGCGGTGATCCAGGTTCGTCAGGACGCCACGCCAGACATCCTTGCGCAATTCAGCGCGGCCGGTCTGGGCGACTGCGTGTCAGTGATCGGTCAGCCGATCAACAATGGCCAGATCAACATCACCTTCAACGGTGACACCGTGTTCGAAGGCCAGCGTCGTCTGCTGCAACGTACCTGGGCTGAAACCAGCTACCAGATCCAGCGTCTGCGTGACAACGCCGACTGCGCCGAGCAAGAGTTCGACGTGCTGCTGGAAGAAGACAACCCGGGCCTGAGCGTCAAGCTCAGCTACGACGTCAACCAAGACATCGCCGCGCCTTACATTAAGAAAGGCATCCGTCCACAGGTTGCCGTGCTGCGTGAGCAGGGCGTCAACGGTCAGGTGGAGATGGCTGCCGCGTTCGACCGTGCCGGTTTCAACGCGATCGACGTGCACATGAGCGACATTCTCGCCGGCCGTGTCGACCTGAACGAGTTCAAAGGTCTGGTGGCCTGCGGTGGTTTCTCCTACGGCGACGTGCTCGGTGCCGGTGAGGGCTGGGCCAAATCGGCACTGTTCAACAGCCGCGCCCGCGATGCGTTCCAGGGCTTCTTCGAGCGTAACGACAGCTTCACTCTCGGCGTGTGCAACGGTTGCCAGATGATGTCCAACCTGCACGAGCTGATCCCGGGCAGCGAGTTCTGGCCGCACTTCGTGCGCAACCGCTCCGAGCAGTTCGAAGCGCGCGTGGCGATGGTGCAGATTCAGGAGTCGAACTCGATCTTCCTGCAGGGCATGGCCGGTTCGCGTATGCCGATCGCCATTGCTCACGGTGAAGGTCACGCCGAATTCTCCAGCGAAGAAGCACTGCTGGAAGCCGATCTGTCGGGTTGCGTGGCGATGCGTTTTGTCGACAACCACGGCAAGGTCACCGAGCGTTATCCGGCCAACCCGAACGGCTCGCCGCGCGGGATTACCGGTCTCACCAGCCGTGATGGCCGTGTGACGATCATGATGCCGCACCCGGAGCGTGTGTTCCGTGCCGTGCAGAACTCGTGGCGTTCGGAAGACTGGAACGAAGATGCACCGTGGATGCGTATGTTCCGTAACGCGCGCGTCTGGGTTAACTAAGGCCTGTGTACAAGCTCGCTTTTTTTGTTCCCGACAGTCATGTCGAGGTGGTCAAAGGGGCCGTGTTCGCTGCCGGTGGTGGGCGAATCGGTGACTATGACCACTGTGCGTGGCAGGTGCTTGGGTCTGGCCAGTTTCGACCTTTGGACGGCAGTCAGCCGTTCATTGGTGAAGCGGGGCAGATCGAGCGGGTTGAGGAATGGAAGGTTGAGCTGGTGGTGGCGGATGAGTTGATCGTTGCTGCTGTAGCGGCGTTGAAGCTCAGTCATCCCTACGAGACACCGGCTTATGAGGTGTGGCGGCTGGAAGATTTCTGATCTTTCTTGCTGCTGAAACAGGAAACCCGCTGAGAGTGATTTCAGCGGGTTTTTTGTGGCCGGTAATTTAGCTTACGGCCGTCATGCCCTTGTCCTCTTTAAGCATATTGATCAGCGTCTGCAGATACTTGAAACGCAGGTCTTTCTTGCCCCATCGATCAATGTAAAGCAAGCCTTTGTCATCCACCTGGATGGGGGTGGTGACGATGTTGCCGGTGCCGGACTTGTGCACCAGTGTGGTTTCGCCCGGGCTGGGATGTTCGATCAGAAAGTCGCCCGGTTTGATCAGTTTGCCCCGGTCGACAGGCAAAACCGGTGCAGCCTTGTTCATTCCGGCAACAGCGACCTCCATCGTAAAATCGCCGCGTAACGCCCAAGTGCCACTGCCGGAGGGGGATTGCGAAACTTCCCACACCCCGCGATGGACACCACTGGCCACTTCAGGCGCAGCATCACGTATATGCAGGCCGGCGGCCCCAAGGGTATCGGCCAGGCCGGGCACGCCCAGGTTGTAATTGGTATGGGCGCTGCCGACAAAGGCCACCCATTCGTGCGGGCCGTGTGCCAGTTGGTCGGCCTCGATCACCTGGGTCGCGAAATAACTGAACATCTGGTTTCGTGACAGGCTCGGGTCATATAAACCTTCGAGATGGTAGCTGGCGGTGCAGTCGAGGGCCCTGATACGCAGGTTGTATTTCGCGGCTGCCTGAACCACCTCGGTGTAAGTATCGTTACCGGTGTAGAGAGGCATGTGGCCGCTATCCTGGTCACTCAGAAAAGTCTTGAGTCGCTCGGGCATGCGATGGGTGCGGTAAAAACGATCCAGGTCGGCCTGGTGCAGATCGGTCATCAGATGCTCCATATACAACGTTTCGTACCCGGCTTCCTTGAGTGTCTTCATGTAGATCTTGATTTGCGCCTTGCTCGATACATGGTGATGCGCTTCGCCGATCACCAGATTCAGACGACCGTCAGCCATTTGTCTTAAAAAAACCTTGAAATCGGTGCCATCGACAAGCTGCGGCAACTTGGCGCCAGGAGAGGGGACGAAGTCGGTGAAAGCGTCGCTCGCCGTTTTCTCCAGGCGTGCGCGGCTGGCGAGAAAGGCATCGTAGGCCTGCGCCTGCTTTTGTCCTGCCGGACGGTATCTGGGGTCCATTGAGTGGGGTTCTCTGCGCAATTGAGCAACGTCGTCACGCATCGACACTGGTATGTCGAATTCGCTGAAATGCTGAGCGCTGGGGGTGTCAGCTTCTGGTAGCTGAGGAAGTGGCCGCCGGGCCTTGTATGACGTGGCCAAGGCGACATGATAATCGCTTTTGGCCGTGGCTTCGCCGGCTGCGGCGCCGGGTAAGTCCACACCAATACGTGCAGGCTGCCCCGCTGCGATATCCTCGATACGGACCGCGACGGCGTCGTGCAGGTCGGCCAGACCTGGCGTGTTATCAAACGTGGTCATGCGTGAGTGGTCGGTCAGGGCAATCCAGCGTTCGTCAGGTACGTCGGCCATATCGGCGGCTATGGTTTTATACGAGTAGAAATTCCTGACACTGTTGTTGCGCTGGGTCAGTGGCGAAACATCGCTCATCAGCAAGGCTCCGTCCAGGTTGTAACTGGTCGAGGCGTCCAGTGCTTTGACCTTCAAACCCTTTTCTCGAGCCGTGCGCACCAGCGCCACGTAGGAAAATGGCGCTTCGGGTCCATGGCCCAGCGCGGCATCGACTGCGGTCAGATGCGTTTTGATGTGCTTCCAGGATTTTCCTCGGTTGAACCTTTCCAGTTTGACGTTGAAGACGTCGCCCGGCAGGTATTCCACATAGATGCACTTGAAACCCCTGTCGATCAGCGCGTCCATATCGTTGATCAGTACCTGTTTGCTGGCGATGGAGCCAGGCTCGGCTCCGATCACCAGATTTTTTTGGGTGAAGGCATTGCCGCCGATCAACTGGGCAAATGAAGTGTCGCTGGCGACAGTGGGGACTTCGGCGCGAACAGGCAGAGGCGCGAGTTGTTCAAAGTGACGCGTAGCATCCGTGGTCAGTTTTTCGACTTGTTGCTGGTAGGTCTTGCGTGTGGAGGCGAGTTCCTCGACTGCGCCGTAGAGATAGGGCTGGGGTGAAGAACCCATGTAGTCCTGACCCTTTTTGATTATGTCTTCTCTGGTTTGCGGGTTCATCACCATTTCGATCCGGCCCCAGTATTTGGGCGGCATGCCATAGTCTTTGTGCGGGCCGGGTGTCTGCGGCACAGGTTCGTATTTCGGTGCACCGCCCGACACGCCACTGCGCACCATCACGCCGTCAGAGTTGGGCATGGCCTGGATCCCGGTCGACAAAAATCTGCCGGTTTCAGGGTCCAGGCGATGGAGCAAGTAACGACCGACGGCATCAGTCTTGTGCGATGCCCACAGCGGCCGGCCTTTATAAACCACCGGTCGCATGTCCGATGACGGCGCAGTGGGTTCAAGTTGATCGATCAGGGCCATGACCCGCGCCTGCTCGTTGGCGGCGCTGCCCGCGGCCAGGCGTAGGGGGCGGTTGACGGGATTGAGTGAGCGCAGGGCGGGACGCAGATCGGTCAATACCGCACCGGCACTGTTGAACAGATAACCGAGGAAATGTTGGAACGCTTCGCTGTTTTTTCCCTGGCGATAAGCATGCAGAGCGAGCATGGCGTCTTTGAATGCCAGCAGCAGGCCGGTGCTCAGACTCAACAGCGGAAAGGGCGCAGTGGCAATGGCGGTGACCCATTCGACACACGTCCAGATCAGGCCGGAAATCATCTCGGTGCGGCCGGTGGTGGTGGCGTGAACGTTGTCGATCTTGCGCTGCAGTTTCATGTTGTATAAACCCTGGCGCAGGTCGCTGACTGGCGTCACCGCGCGGGTCGAGTCGTAACGTGCAAGGCTGGATGTGGTTTTGTTGATATCCTCGGGCAGGCTATTTTTCGCGGCTTCGAGGAATGTGCGAATCCTGGCCTGGGATTCAACGCTCACCCGCCGGGTGAAATACTCGATCATGCCGTCCTGCTGTTTCAGCAGGTAATTGAACAGTCTGGCTTCGCGAAAGCTGACGCCATCGGGAGCACCAGGGGTGTAGAGCAGAACCGGGTTTTTGTCATGGCTGAACAGCCAGCTGTCGAGGACCCATTCACCGTCGATCATCAGTCGGTGAATCGGGTAGTTTTTTTGCCTCTGCCTGGATGTGTCACCCATGCTGTCGATACTCTGCTCCAGCCATACCAGATCATTGCTGGCGATATGGCCTTGCAGACGGCATTCCAGTGCCGCGTATTTCATCTGGCGCTTGGTAATGGCCAGTGTCGTATTGCGCCTGAAATCGTAACCCTCGCTTGCCGGGTCTTGCAGGTCTTTTTTGACCTTGGCGGTGTATCGTTCACCGATCCAGACGCCCCTGACCGAGCGCGCAACATTCTGCGCGGTCAGGTGGCTGATATCGATCCCCGGTGGCCCTTTGAAGCGCGCCGAGCGCGAAAATTTTTCATCGAGAAAACCGATGCCGTCGGCATACCCGTCGCGGTACAAGCGGGTGTAGTTCACCGGTTCCGGCGTCGCCGAACGCACGATAGAGAGCGGCGAGTAGGCCCAGACAGTATCCGGGTCAACATCGTTGGCCGGGCGCTTGAGCAATTGGTTCAGGCTTTTTTTCGCTTGTTCATGCACGAACGCCTCAAAGCCTGGAAAGCGGCTGTCCGATAGCTTGTGTCTGGCGAAAGCCTGCGACGTGCCCTCGGCCTCTTCAGATAATGTCGACAGCTTTCTGCGGTTGGCAATTGTGGTCGTGCGATACCACACGGGAGTGCCGAAATCATAGTCGTCGATCCGAGTCGCCAAGATGTGGTCGGCCATAGCCCGAAGGCAGACGAGATGATTGCCGGAGTTTTCGAAGGTGACCTTTTTGTGTTCCTGGTCCTCTGGCTTGAGGCTCAGACCGGAGAGCACTTTGTGCAGGCTTTGACGAAAACGCAGGGGGGCACGGCTGATCAGGTAGCCGGCCATGCTGTTGGCGTCATCGCTGTGCCCGGCCCAACCAAGGATATGGGTCTGGCATTCAAGTTCGCTGGCGAACGCCTGCAACTGCCGTTCTCGTGGCGCTTGTGGTGTACAGAGCAATACGCGTGTAACGGCACCGGCGCTGTCGCTTTGTCGGAGTACCCACAGATCCTGTAATTGCGCGCCGTGCAGGGCCAACGTCGCGGCACGCAGGCGTGAGTCGCTGGCGCTGCGCAGGTCGCGGATAAGCTGCAAGTCACTGTCGAACAAATGGCCCTGCAGCACTGCTGTGCGAGCGAGCGCGAGGATTCGTTGATCCAGCATGTGCTCGAGGGCTGGCCTTATGGTCGAGCGCGCCTGCATCTCCTTCTGCAAATGGTTGAAGTCGATGCGCGGCTGCAGCTTCAACGCCTGCTCGACAAGCCATGCTGGCGTAACGTCCGAGTACGATGCCGGCAGGGGCGCATCGTTGTAGGTGAGGGTGGTATGGCTGAGAAACTCCGAACCCGACAATTCATCGCCGGTATGCGGTCCGCGCAGGGACAGATCGATCAGGTTGCGCCGATGCTCAAAGACACCGTACCCGGCTACCCGACGATCAGTGCTGATATGCAGGTTTTGGGGATCCAGATCATCGATTTCCAGATCGTCGCTGAGGCACTCAAGCCATTGATGCCGGGCCAGTGCCATCAGGCTGGCCGCCGGTCCCATCAAATCGAGCAGTGTTTGCCGTGCCTGATGGTAGTTGCCTGCCTGCTGCGCCAGCTCGGTCTGTTTCATTGTGCTGGCGCTGCGATACCAATCCGGAGCGCTGTTGCGCAGGTGGCGTTCGAATAAGATTTGCGCTCGCAGTTCCAGGCGCTGCGTGAGGTCCGGCAGTGAGACCGCGATGGCCCGATCGAGGGCCGCCAGCAGCAGTGCAACGTCTTGTTGCGGGTTGTCGTCAAAGCTCAACGCGCGCTCGATGTCCTGCATGCGTTTATCGATCAAGGCATCGTAGGTATGTTCAAACAATGGTTTGCTGTCGATCGGCGTCAGTTGCAGCGGCCAGATCCCTGCGGCGCCGACGTTGTGATAACGCGTCGGCAACAAATGCAGGAATCCGTCGGGGCCCGTGGCTTTTTTGAGGTAATCAAGCAAATGGCTATCGAGGTCGGCCAGAGAGTCGAAGTACTCAATGCCTCTTGTCGGCGTAAACAGCACAACATAGCCGACGCTTTGATCAGTCAAAAGGTCGCTGACCCTGGGGCGGTCCTTTTCAGTGATCACAAAGGCGCCGGCCAGCTCGACGGTGATTCCCTGATAACCGAACTGCAGAGCGTACATGGCCGGACGCAGCATTGGCCCAAGTGTCGTTTTTTCCAGAAGTGCACCGGCTTGCGGATGCAGCAGACGATCCTTTACAGCCTGTCGCGCCTCGTGGCCGATGGCGGTGAAGCCAGCGTCGTACTTCAAAAATGTCTTGGCGGGTTTGCCATCGATCAGATCGCGAAGATCCATATTGATCAATTGCGTGTTGAGCCTGATCTTGAGTGTCGCGATCAGCTTCTTCCCGGCATCGCTGTGCAGGTCACTGGTTGCCAGTGCCTGATAAAGCGCACGGCTACGCTGCAGGAAGTGTTCACGGTAGGTGTTCAACTGCTCGTTCAGGCGCTTCAGGTACGCCTGCTCGGCCGTCGGTGGCTGTTCAGAGAGCAGCGGGGGCTCGATCTTGAAAAGGTGGTGGCCGATCTGATTGAGATCGTTTCTGACCTCTTCGGGCGTGGCTACAGCGGAAGTGCTCATCGGCACAGCCTCCATGCTGGTGGGAAGAGTCTTCAGCATGGCGAGGATGGCGGTGGCAGTGGTGGTACATATGTATTGAAGGACGCCCGCGCACCAGGTGTTGTCTGTCGCGCGCAAGGTTCGGCGAGCGGGGGCGTGCCGCCGAACTCGCTATAAGTCCGGCGCGCGCACCCTCATGTCAGGCCCTGGCACCGACCTCGATGCGATTGACCAAGTTCTCCAGCGCGCCACTCAGACTCGCTGCTTTATCGCCCACCAGCAGATGCCAGATCCCGCCTTCCAGCTGGCTGACACCCTGACAACCCAGTGCTTTCAACTTTGCCTCAGACAAGGCCGTGCCATCCGCCAATTGCAGGCGAATCCGCGTCATCGCAATGCAGTTCAGTTGCAGCACATTGTTGCCGCCGCCCAGGGCATTCAGCCATTGCTGCGCTTCAAAACCGGCGACCATCACTGCTGTTGGCTCATCAGCGGCAACAGCGGTTTCCATCAGGACTGCACGCCCCAGCGCCGGCATCGCCAGGCGAATCTCATCAGCAATACTGTCCGCCATTGGACCGACAACCACCTGCAAACTTCCACCCTTGCCCGGACGCACAACCGCCATCGCCCCCAGCGCTTTCAGCTCAGCATCCGACGCCTTGTTGCGATCGACCATCTCCAGGCGCAACCGCGTAGTGCAGGCGCCAACGGTGACCAAATTCTCCGCCCCACCCAATGCCTTGATGTAAGCACTGGCGCGTTCGTTCTCAGTCAGTACGGCTTTTTCACTGACAGCGACATCCTCCCGCCCCGGCGTCTTCAGATTGAAGCGACGAATACAGAAATCAAACACCGCGTAATACACCACGGCATAGGCCAGCCCGACCGGGATCACCAGCCAGCCGTTGGTCGAACGACCCCAGCCCAGGACCATGTCGATAAAGCCGCCGGAGAAGGTGAAGCCGAGGTGAATGTTCAGCGCATTGGTAATCGCCATCGACAACCCGGTCAGCAGCGCATGCAGCAAATACAACAGCGGCGCCAGAAACATGAAGGCGAATTCGATCGGCTCGGTCACCCCGGTCAAAAACGAAGTCAAAGCCATCGACAGGAAAATCCCGCCCATCACTTTGCGGCGTTCCGGCAGGGCGTTGCGGTACATCGCCAGACACGCCGCCGGCAGGCCGAAGATCATCATCGGGAACATGCCGGTCATGAACTGGCCGCCCTTCGGATCACCGGCGAAGTAGCGCGACAGGTCGCCGGTCACCAATGCCCCGGTAGTTGGGTCGGTGAAGTTGCCGAACACAAACCACGCCATGTTGTTGAGGATGTGGTGCAGTCCGGTGACGATCAGCAGGCGGTTGAACACGCCAAACACGAACGCGCCAATGCTGCCGCTTTCCATCATCAGCGCGCCGAAGGCGTTGATGCCGTGCTGGATCGGCGGCCAGATATAACCGAACACCACGCCCAGACCGACCGCCGCGAACCCGGTGACAATCGGCACAAACCGTCGACCACCAAAGAATGCGAGGTACTCCGGCAGCTTGATGTCCTTGAAGCGGTTGTACAGCGCGCCGGCCATCAGGCCGCTGACGATACCGGCGAGCATGCCCATGTTGATGGTTGAATCGAGCACCTTGAGCGTGGAGATCATCACCAGATAACCGATTACCCCGGCCAGACCGGCAGTACCGTTGTTGTCCTTGGCAAAACCGACCGCGATGCCGATGGCGAAGATCATTGCCAGGTTGGCGAAGATCACTTGACCGGCGTCGTGGATGATCGCGATGTTCAGCAGGTCGGTGTCACCCAGCCGCAGCAGCAGGCCGGCAATCGGCAGGATCGCGATCGGCAGCATCAGCGCGCGGCCGAGGCGTTGCAGGCCTTCGATGAAGAGTTGGTACATGGCGTTTGTCCTTGTTGTTTTTGTTAGCGCAGAGGCCAATGTTGGTGACAGGCGTGGCGCACGGCGGCGGCGCTACTCAGCTTGAGCAGGTCGCGGCTGAGGCGCTGGCATTCGGCTTCGTGTACCTGGCGCACGCGATCCTTGATTTCCCCAATCTGCACCGGGCTGACCGACAGTTCGGTAACGCCCAGACCGATCAGTACCGGCGTCGCCAGCGGGTCGGAGGCGAGGGCGCCGCAGACGCCGACCCAACGCTTGTGGACTGCCGCGCCTTCGCAGGTCATGGCGATCAGGCGCAATAGCGCGGGGTGCAAGGCGTCGACCCGTGCGGCGAGACCGGCGTGATCGCGATCCATGGCCAAGGTGTATTGCGACAAGTCGTTGGTGCCGATCGAGAGGAAGTCGGCGTGTTCGGCGAGTTGTTCGGCTTGCAGAGCGGCGGCGGGGACTTCGATCATCACGCCGATTTCCGGGCGCTGACTGACACCGAGTTCCAGGCACAGCGCATCGACGCGTTGACGAATGTGCAGCAGTTCGTCGACCTCAGTGACCATCGGTAACAGGATCCGGCAGCGGCGCAGCGGGCTGACTTGCAGCAGCGCGCGCAGTTGCTGATCGAGGATCTCCGGGCGGGCCTGAGCCAGACGAATGCCGCGCAGACCGAGCACCGGGTTGGCTTCGATGGGCAGCGGCAGGTATTCGAGTTGTTTGTCGCCGCCGACGTCGATGGTGCGGATGATCACCGAGTGCTCGCCCATCGCGTCCAGTACGCCTTGATAGGCCGCACGCTGTTCTTCGACATCCGGAGCGGTCTGACGATCAACGAAGAGGAACTCGGTGCGCAGCAAACCGACGCCATCGGCACCATTGGCAAAGGCGTCTGCGGCTTCAGCGCTGGAGGCGACGTTGGCGACGACTTCGATGGTCACGCCATTGCGGGTTTCTGCAGGCAGGTGAGCCTTGGCTTGCTGTGCGTCGCGGCGTTGCTGACGATCAATTTGCGCCTGCTTAACTTCAGCCAGACGTTCGGCATTCGGCGTCAGTTCGAGGCGTCCACCGTCGGCATCGAGCACCACCGCTTGGCCTTGCGGCTGATCAAGCAAGGCCGAACCCAACGCCACCATGCACGGCAGACCTTTGCCACGCGCGAGAATCGCCACATGCGAGGTCGCACCACCCTCGGCCATGCATAACCCGGCAACGCCTTGCGCGCTGAGTTGCAGCAGATCCGAGGGTGTCAGTTCGTGAGCGGCAACAATGGCGCCGGCCGGCACGTCGTAATGCCATGCTTCGCCGAGCAATGCCCGCAACACGCGTTGCTTGAGGTCGCGAAGATCGTTGGCGCGCTCAGCCAGCAGCGCGCTGCCGGTGTGTTGCAGGACTTCGCACTGCACATCGATCGACTGACTCCACGCGTGAGTCGCCGCAGTGCCTTGTTCGATGGCTTGCTGCGCGGCGTCGAGCAGCGCTGGATCTTCCAGCAGTGCCAGATGCGCGGCGAAGATCGCTTCTTCATCGGCGTTCTTGTGTGTTTTCGCTTGGGCGAGGGTGCCGTCGATTTCTCTCCTTACTTGAGTCAGCGCCGTCTCAAGAATCTGCAGTTGTTGCAGCGGATCATGATGACCGGCATCCGCCGGCAAACTGATCGCGTTCAAGCGAAAGAGCGGCCCGCCGACCAGTCCGGGCGCGGCGCACACACCGTGCAGCACACCTGCTTCGGCGGGGCGTTTAAGAGGCGCAATACTGACCGGCGCGGCAGCGTGATGTTCATCCGGCAGGGCTGTCGCCAACGCGGTGAGCAACGCTTGCAACGCCGCTTCAGCGTCCGGACCCTGACAGCTGACCTGCACTTCGTCCTGCTCGCCAACCGCCAGCCCCATCAAACCGATCAGGCTGTTGCACGGCGCCGATTTACCGGCGAAGTGCAGTTGCGACTGGCTTTTGAAAGCTTGCGCAGTTTGCCGAATCAACGCCGCCGGGCGTGCATGCAAACCACCGCGATGAGCCACCAGCACATGACCGTGAATCTCAGGTCCGCCGACCTCCGCGACATTCGCCGCCACGCTGTTACGCGCAACAATGTGCAATAGCGGCTCGCCAACCTTCACCGCTTTCAGCGTAATCGGCCGCACTTGAAAATCCTGGCTGTTGGTCAGGATCAACAGGCTGACCAGGCTTTTGCATTGCTGGCCAACCTTGTCCAGGTCATAGCGCAACAACGGCTGACCCTTGCTGACGCGGGTGCCATCCTTGACCAGCATCGAGAAGCCTTCGCCGTTCAACTCAACGGTGTCGAGCCCAAGGTGCAGGAGGATTTCCGCACCGTTGTCGGCGCGCACCGTCAGCGCGTGGCCGGTGCGCGCGACGTGGATGATCACCCCGGCGCACGGCGAATACAGCGTGTCGTTGATCGGGTCGATGGCAATGCCGTCGCCCATCGCGCCGCTGGCGAACACCGCGTCCGGGACTTTGGCGAGCGTGAGCACCGGGCCGCTGAGCGGGGCGCTGAGGGTCAGCTCTTTATTGTTGTTGTGCATGGCTCGGTCTCATCGGTTAAATCTCGGTTCGATGTCCCTGTAGGAGCTGCCGAAGGCTGCGATCTTTTGATCTTGTTTTTTTGGATCAAAATCAAAAGATCGCAG
>NZ_AKJR01000161.1:0-7766 GCF_000282235.1 Pseudomonas sp. GM24
GCGATCTTTTGCATTTGAGATTGGCGCTTGACCTTGCCCGCATGGCAAGGTTGATCCTTGTAGGCATCTACTACAGGGAGTACGACCGATGTCCGATTCCATCACTTTCGATCTGCCGATTGCCGGCATGACCTGCGCCAGTTGCGCCGGGCGTGTCGAGCGGGCATTGAGTAAAGTCAGCGGCGCCAGTGCCGTCAGCGTCAACCTCGCCACCGAGCAGGCCCGCGTGCAGGCACCCGGCGACAGCCTGCCGGCCTTGATGGAGGCGGTTGAACGCGCCGGTTACAGCGTCCCGCAGCAAACCCTGGAACTGAACATCGAAGGCATGACCTGCGCCTCCTGCGTCGGTCGCGTCGAGCGTGCGCTGAACAAAGTCCACGGCGTGAAAGGCGTCAGCGTCAACCTGGCCAACGAACGTGCGCACCTCGAACTACTTGGCCAGGTCGATCCGCAAAGTCTGCTCGACGCGGTGAGCAAGGCCGGATACTCGGCCAGCGTCTGGCAAGCTGATCACCCGCAAACCGATATCCAACAGCAGCGGCTGAAACATGAACGCTGGGCGCTGATCTGCGCGATCGCCCTCGCCCTGCCGCTGGTGGCGCCGATGTTGCTGCAACCGTTCGGCATTCACTGGATGCTCCCGGCTTGGGCGCAATTCGCCCTCGCCACGCCGGTGCAGTTCATTTTTGGTGCGCGCTTTTACGTCGCCGCGTGGAAAGCCGTTCGCGCTGGTGCTGGCAACATGGACTTGCTGGTCGCCCTCGGCACCAGCGCCGGCTACGGTCTGAGTCTTTATGAATGGGCCACCGCTGCCGGGCGCATGCCGCACCTGTATTTCGAAGCATCGGCGGTGGTCATTGCCTTGGTGCTGCTCGGTAAATATCTCGAGAGCCGCGCCAAACGCCAGACTGCCAGCGCCATCCGCGCCCTCGAAGCGTTGCGTCCGGAGCGGGCGATTCAAGTGATCGAAGGCCGCGAGCAGGATGTCGCTATCAGCGCCCTGCGCCTGGGCGATCTGGTGCTGGTCAAACCCGGCGAGCGTTTCCCGGTCGACGGCGAAGTCATCGAAGGCCAGAGCCACGCTGATGAAGCACTGATCAGTGGCGAAAGCCTGCCGGTACCGAAACAACCGGGCGACAAAGTCACCGGTGGCGCGATCAACGGTGAAGGTCGCTTGCTGGTGCGCACTCAGGCACTCGGCGCGGAAACCGTACTGGCGCGGATTATTCGTCTGGTGGAAGACGCCCAAGCGGCCAAGGCACCGATTCAGAAACTGGTGGATAAAGTCAGCCAGATCTTCGTGCCGACGGTGTTGCTGATTGCCCTCGCTACGCTGATCGGCTGGTGGCTCTACGGTGCGCCAATGGAAACGGCACTGATCAATGCTGTCGCGGTGCTGGTCATCGCTTGCCCATGTGCACTGGGCCTTGCCACGCCGACGGCGATCATGGCCGGCACCGGTGTAGCAGCGCGTCACGGCATTCTGATCAAGGATGCCGAAGCGCTGGAGCGCGCCCATGAAGTCAGCAGCGTGGTCTTCGACAAGACCGGTACGCTGACCTCCGGCACACCGCGTATCGCCCACTTCAGCGCCATCGACGGTGACGAAAACAACCTGCTGACACTGGCCGGCGCTCTGCAACGCGGCAGCGAACACCCACTGGCCAAAGCCGTGCTGGATGCAGCCGCCGAGCGCGGCCTGACGGTGCCCGAGGTCAGCGACAGCCAGTCGCTGACCGGTCGCGGCATCGCCGGCAATCTCGACGGCCGGCGCCTGGCGCTGGGCAATCGGCGGATGCTCGAAGAAAGTGATTTGAGCGCGGGCAACCTGAGCGAATCTGCCCAGGCATGGGAGGCCGAGGGCCGCACCCTGTCGTGGTTAATCGAACAAAGTCCTGAACCGCAAGTACTCGGCTTGTTCGCCTTCGGTGACACTTTGAAACCCGGTGCACTGGAAGCCGTACAACAACTGGCCGCGCGAAATATCCACAGCCATCTGCTGACCGGCGACAACCGTGGCAGCGCTCGCGTCGTCGCCGAGGCCCTGGGCATCAGCAATGTCCACGCTGAAGTGCTGCCAGCGGACAAAGCCGCCACCGTCACTGAGCTGAAAAAAACCGGCGTGGTCGCCATGGTCGGTGACGGCATCAACGACGCGCCGGCCCTCGCCGCTGCCGACATTGGTATCGCCATGGGCGGCGGCACCGACGTGGCCATGCACGCGGCGGGCATCACCCTGATGCGCGGCGATCCACGCTTGGTGCCAGCGGCGCTGGAGATCAGCCGCAAGACCTATGCGAAGATCCGCCAGAACCTGTTCTGGGCCTTCGTCTACAACCTGATCGGTATTCCGCTGGCGGCGTTCGGCTTCCTCAATCCGGTGCTGGCCGGTGCGGCGATGGCGCTGTCGAGCGTCAGCGTGGTGAGCAATGCGCTACTGTTGAAAACCTGGAAACCCAAGGACCTGGAGGAGCACCGATGAACATCGGTCAAGCGGCCAAACACAGTGGCCTCAGCGCGAAAATGATCCGTTATTACGAGTCGATCGGCCTGCTCAAAGCGGCGCATCGCACCGACAGCGGTTATCGGCTCTACGGTGACGATGACCTGCACACGCTGGCATTCATCAAGCGCTCGCGGGACTTGGGCTTTTCCCTGGAAGAAGTCGGCAAACTGCTGACCCTGTGGCAGGATCGCCAACGCGCCAGCGCTGATGTGAAGGCGTTGGCGCGCCAGCACATCGACGAGTTGAATCAGAAGATTCGCGAACTTGGCGAGTTGCGTGACACCCTGCAAGACCTCGTCGAGCACTGCAACGGCGACCACCGTCCCGACTGCCCGATTCTCAAGGAGCTGGCGTCGGGCTGCTGCGCGCAACCCGCCCGCGCTTGAGCGCCAACAGTTTCACCATGAGCAATGTGCCGAGGGGAATGCCGTGGAACAGCATGACCACGGCACCCGGCGTCCACCACGCGTAGAACGGCGCGGCGATGAGCATGCCGATGCCGAACCCGGTCATCTGCAGCAAAGTCAGCACGCTGAAAATCGGCAGGCGTAACTGCTCGGGTTCGCGTTGCAGACGCGACATCAGCCCGACTTCGGAAAAGCCGTCACCCAGTCCCGCCGGCAATGAAAACAGCAGCAGGCCGTAGAGGCTGTGTTGCTGGAACATCAGGATAAAGCCGCAGGACATCAGCGCCACGCCGAAGAAAAACCGTCGCTCGAGGTCAATGTTGTCCGAACCCTTCAGACGACTGGCGATTCGCGCACCCAGCAGTTTGCCGCTGGCCCACACCGCCAGCATCAGCCCCAGCGTGGTACTCGCCGACTCTGGCGTGAGCAGTTTGGAAATGATCGGAAAGCCAACGTTGTGCGCGGCGCTGCCCAGGGTGTCGGCCATGGTCACCGCAAGCATCGCAGCAACCACCGGCGCAGCACGCAAGCCCTGTTTGAGGGCTGACCATTCGCTGCGTTCGGTTTCCTCGTTGGCTGTTGCAGGTTCGAAACGCAGCGGCACGATCAACAATGCTGCCAGCAAATAGGTCAGTGCATTCAATGCGAACACCGTTTCAAAACCAAAACCCGCCACCAGCAAACCCGATACCAGACTGCCACCGACCATCGCGGCAGATGAGGCCGAGGTGATCCAGGCGTTGGCCTTGAGCAGTTGATCAGCAGGGATCAGACGCGGCAACTGGCTGTTGAGGCCGATGGCGAACATCGAGTTGCCCAGTCCCAGACCGAAGGCAATCACCGGCAACAGCATGGCTTGCTGGCTGACAGGCACAATCAATAAAAGACCCAGCACACTGGCGCGCAGCAGATCGAACGCGATCAGTGGCGCGCGTCCGCTGCATCGCCGGTAAAACGCAGTGCCGATCAAACTGGCAAAGATCCCCCCACCCACGCGGCTGGCGAGGAAAATCCCGACGCTCATGGCGCTGTTGCTCAGCAGGTAGACGTAGGTGGCCAGCGCGACCATGTTGAGGAAGGCGCCGAAATCGGAGATCAGTCGGGCGGTGACGATCAGGTGGGTGTTGCGCGGGGTGGTCACATTCAGTCCTTGAGTGTGGCTGGAGCGGTGGACAGTAGACGCGAAATTGCGTTGATCCGAAAGGGCCCTCACCCTAACCCGAAAGGGCCCTCACCCTAACCCTCTCCCAGGGGGAGAGGGGACTGATTGGGGGATGCTGTGGAGATACGCCGACCTGAAATTTCTTTACCGAATCCAAACAGGTCCAAATGCTGACCTCGTCCAATCCGTAATCGACCCGGTGTTTCAGGTCGATGTATGACGCAAGACACCTCGGTCGGACCCTTTCCCTCTGGGAGAGGGTTGGGGTGAGGGGCTTCTAGGGATTCTGATTCAAACAAAAAACCCGGCCGAAGCCGGGTTTCTCATCAAGCGATCACTGCATCCACGGTGGCGGCGGTGGTTCGTCGGACTTGCCTTTCGGCTCGTCGTCCGCTGCGCGGATGGCCTGCTTGCGTTCCTCGTCGAGGCGCGCCGCTTCGATCTCGCGCAATACCCCGCCCACATCGGCCAGGTCTTCCGGATCATCGAACTCACCGGTCAGCACACTGTTCGGGTGCAAGGTGCCGGCTTCGTACAACGCCCACATTTCCTTGGCGTACTTGGTCAGTTTCAATTCCGGCGCAAAGCGACCGAAGTACGAAGCCATGTTGCCGACATCGCGCTCCAGCATGCTGAACGCATGGTTGTTGCCGGCAGCGTCGACGGCTTGCGGCAGGTCGATGATGACCGGACCGGTCGGCGTCAGCAGCACGTTGAACTCCGAGAGGTCACCGTGCACCAGACCGGTACACAACATCAGCACGATCTGCGAGATCAGGAACGCGTGATACTCGCGCGCCTGATCCGGCTCCAGCACCACGTCGTTCAGACGCGGCGCGGCATCGCCGAATTCGTCGGCCACCAACTCCATCAACAGCACGCCGTCGAGGAAGTCATACGGCTTGGGCACCCGCACGCCGGCACCGGCCAGACGAAACAGCGCCGCCACTTCGGCGTTCTGCCAGGCATCTTCGGTTTCTTTGCGACCGAACTTGGAGCCCTTGGCCATCGCCCGAGCCTGTCGGCTATTACGAACCTTGCGGCCTTCCTGATACTCGGCCGCCTGGCGGAAACTGCGTTTGTTCGCCTCCTTGTAGACCTTTGCGCAACGTAACTGATTGCCGCAGCGCACCACATAAACAGCTGCTTCTTTACCACTCATCAGTGGGCGCAGCACTTCGTCGACCAGACCGTCCTCGATCAGGGGTTCAATGCGTTTTGGAGTCTTCATCAGCTTTTATTGTGGGTCCTTTATTACCAAACACGCGAATGTCACTCGTTATACGGCAATCCTCGCATCACGGGGAGGGGTTGCCGACCTGTGAACGTTGAGAATGCACACACTGTGCCGGATTAAACAGGGCCAACTCTGCGTTCGCGCATCGACCGTCGAGAATCATAGCCGAGCCTGTTGTACTTGTTGGTACATGTCTTCAAGGGCATTTGCGACAGAATCTGACATTTGGCTGATGCCCCCTTCGGAAGATTTTTGCAAAGTCGCCTCAATTTCCCTGTTTCGCAGCCGAAGTCCTCAATGACAGAGGGATTTGTCCGACAATCGTTCCACAATAATCAGCGATGCCGCACTCAGGGCAACGGGTGATCCATAACGTTTTCGGCTGCCAATAAACCACAAGTCATCTGCACTGCGTGGGCCTACAAGAAAATCTGGAGCGCGGATGAACATCAAACAGAAATTGACGTGGGCGTTTGCAATCATCGCCTGCTTGCCGGTGGTGCTGGTCGCAACGCTGGTGGTGATGAACCTGCGCAGCGATGCCCGGGACAGCTTTGTCGACAGCAGCGGTCGCGAGATCCGTCAGGTCAGCAATGCCATGCAGCTGTTTTTTGATGGCATCAGCCAGAACGTCGATTACCTGGCGTCGCAACCGCTGATCAAAAACACCGACGACAGCCTCAAGACCTACATGGGCGCCAACGCCGAATCCATCCCACAGGGCGAGATGGACAAAAAGGTCTTCGCGTTCCTCCAGGACCTGGGCAACGCTCACCCGGCTTACGCCTACGCCATCGTCGGCACCGCTGCCGGTGGTTACGTGTCGTGGCCGGACGATCCCAAGCTCAACAACTACGACCCGCGTCAGCGGCCGTGGTACAAGGCTGCCCAGGCCAAACCGGGCAAGCCGTTGCGTACCGCCGCTTATTACTGGGCGCAGGACGATGCGACCTACGTCAGCACCGTGCGCACCATCGACAACAAACTCGGCAGCAACGGCGGCGTGGTCAGCATCGACGTGACGCTCAAGCAGCTCACCGAGATCGTCAAACAGATCAAGCTGGGCGAAACCGGCTACCTGATGCTCCTGGAAAACAGCGGCACGGTGCTGGTCGACCCGAAACAGCCGGAACACAATTTCAAGCCGCTGGACAGCCTCGGCGAAGGCTATGCGCAACTGGCCAAGGCCGGCAAAGGCCTGGTGGAAGTCGAGCTTAATGGCGAGCGCTACATGGCCAACGTCTGGCCGTCGGAGCAATTGGGCTGGACCTTCGTTGGCCTGATCAAGCAGAGCGATGTGATGAGCTCGGCCACGCAACTGACTTGGCTGATCGCGATCATCGCTGCCGTGCTGGCCGTGCTGTTCGCCGTGGTCGGCGCCAGTTTCGCCAGCCTGATCGTGCGTCCGATCCGCAGCGTCGCCAGCGGTCTGGAAGGCATCGCGCAGGGCGAAGGCGACCTGACCAAAAACCTCGACATTCGGGGCAACGACGAAACCGCGCAACTGGCCAACTGGTTCAATCAGTTCCTCACCGCGATCCGCAGCCTGATTCAGCACATCGGCGGCGCCGCCGGGAAAATCCTCGCGACCTCGCAGAGCTCGACCCGCGTGTCGAGCGACATGGCCGAAGCGGCCGGGCGGCAGCGTGAAGCCGTCGACATGGTCTCGACCGCCTTCCACGAAATGGTCGCCACCGCCAACGAAGTCGCGCGCTCGTGCAGTCAGGCGGCGGACTCGGCGGACAGCGGCCAGCGTCAGGCTCGTCAAGGCCAGCAGCAGATTGATGCGGCGGTGCACAGCGTCGACCAACTGAGCCAGGAGCTGGAGCAATCGGCGCAGTCGATGCAGCAACTGGAGCGCGACAGCAACGATATCCAGTCGATCCTCGGCACCATCCGTTCCATCGCCGAACAGACCAACCTGCTGGCGCTCAACGCCGCCATCGAAGCGGCGCGTGCCGGTGAACAGGGCCGCGGTTTTGCCGTGGTCGCCGATGAAGTGCGCGCACTGGCCAAACGCACCGCGGATTCGACGGCAGAGATTGATGGCCTGCTCGGCAATCTGGCCAAGCGCACCAGTCAGGTCACGCAGCAGATGCACGCCAGCCTGCAGGTCTCGCAGCAGTCAGTGACGCGTATCGGCGAGGCGCGCGAGAGTTTCGGGCAGATCCGCGAGTCGGTGGACGTGATCCGCGACATGAACACGCAGATCGCCACCGCCGCTGAAGAGCAACACCAAGTGGCGGAGGACATTAACCGGCATATCAGCCAGATTCACGGGGATGCGCAGTTGGTGGCAGAACTGGCCAACTCGGCGCGTCTGGATTCGCAGAGTCTGGCGGGGTTGTCGAATGAGCTGGATGGGTTGGTCAGACGGTTTCGTACCTGAACCTCAACAGCGACCCCAGCCCTCTCCCAGAGGGAGAGGGGGCTTACCGAGGTGTCTGGCGGCAT
>NZ_AKJR01000162.1:0-24201 GCF_000282235.1 Pseudomonas sp. GM24
GCAGCTCCTACATGAGAATGCGATCCCTGTAGGAGCTGCCGAAGGCTGCGATCTTTTGATCTTGCTCGAAACCTTACTTCTCGAACCCGCTCGACGGAAACACATCCGTTCCGCGCCAACGCCGCACCGAACGCTGGAAGAACAAACTGTTCGGCACCTGCACCATGGCGCTGCCAGTCCCGAGTTCTTCCGCCTCGATCAACGTGGTGTAGAGCAGATTGATCGCCACCACCCGGCCTTTGACGCCTGGCTTGTCGGTGGTATCGACTAGCTCGACGATATCCCCCAGCCGAAACGGTCCGACCGTGAAGATCAGAATCGCGCAGAGCAAATTCGACAGCACGCTCCACATCGCAAAGAACGCCACCGCTGCCACCGCAACGAAACCCGACAGCGCGGTCCACAACACCGTGGCCGAGACACCGAGGCGCTCCAACACGAAGATCAGCGCGCTGCCCATGATCAACCAGCGCAATACGCCACGCAGCGGCATCAGCAACTGCGGCGGGAACGGATAGCGCTCGCCCAACCGAGTCAGCCCCTTGGCGACGAAACGTTGCGTGAGATAACCGGCCAGCAGGATCAGCAGAATCTGCACCACAAACCAGATCGGCTCGACCCATTCCGCCGGTAGCGGCAGCTTGAACGCTTCCATCAGGACAGCGCCTCCAGCTCCGCTTGCATGCTCTCCAGCGTTTCAAGGGCTTCCATCCACGCCTCTTCCAGTTCGGCTTCGCGAACTTTCAGCTTGGCCTGCTCGGCCAGCAGATCACGCAATTCGTTCTTGCGCGCCGGCTCGTAGATGTCGCTGTCGCCAAGGCTGGCATCGACCTTGGCGAGTTTCTCGTGGAGCTTGCCCAGTTCGGCTTCGAGCTTGTCGGCTTCACGTTTGTGCGGCGCCAGTTGCTGACGCAAGGCAGCTGCAGCCTGACGCTGAGCCTTCTTGTCGGTCTTGTCCGGATTGACCGGAGTGTTACTGACCGGCGCGTTGCGCTGGCGGTATTCCACCAGCCAGCGCGCGTAGTCTTCGAGGTCGCCATCGAACTCTTCGACCTTGCCGTCAGCGACCAGGTAGAAGTTATCAGTGGTGCTCTTGAGCAAGTGCCGATCGTGAGACACCACCAGCACCGCGCCGCTGAATTCCTGCAGCGCCATGGTCAGCGCCAGGCGCATTTCCAGGTCGAGGTGGTTGGTCGGTTCGTCGAGCAGCAGCAGGTTCGGCCGTTCCCAGGCGATTAGCGCCAGGGCCAGACGCGCCTTTTCACCACCGGAGAAATTCAGCACCGGCTCATCGATGCGCGCGCCACGGAAGTCGAAGCCGCCGAGGAAGTCACGCAGGGTCTGCTCACGCTCGGTCGGCGCCAGACGCTGCATGTGCAGCAACGGGCTGGCCTTGGAATCCAGCGAGTCGAGTTGATGCTGAGCGAAATAGCCGACCACGGTGTTCTCGCCACGGGTCAGGCGCCCGGCAATCGGTGACAGCTCGCCGGCGAGGTTTTTGATCAGGGTCGATTTACCCGCGCCATTCGGCCCGAGCAGGCCAATCCGCGCGCCCGGGGTCAGTTGCAGCTTGACCTTCTCGAGGATGGTTTTGTCGCCATAACCCAAGCGCGCATCGGACAGGTCGATCAGCGGGCTGGAGATCTTGCTCGACTCGCGGAAGACGAAATCGAACGGCGAATCGACGTGGGCCGCCGACAGTTCTTCCATCCGCTCCAGTGCCTTGATCCGGCTCTGTGCCTGACGGGCCTTGGTGGCCTGGGCCTTGAAGCGGGCGATGTAGCTTTCCATGTGCGCACGTTGCGCCTGCTGCTTCTCATAGGCCTGTTGTTGCTGGGCCAGACGCTCGGCACGGGCGCGTTCGAATGCGCTGTAGCCGCCGCGATACAGGGTGATTTTGCGCTGGTCGACATGGGCCACGTGATCGACGACTTCATCGAGGAAATCGCGGTCGTGGGAAATCAGCAGCAAGGTGCCCGGGTAGCTTTTCAGCCACTCTTCGAGCCAGATGATCGCGTCGAGATCCAAGTGGTTGGTCGGTTCGTCGAGCAACAACAGGTCCGACGGGCACATCAGCGCTTGCGCCAGGTTAAGGCGCATCCGCCAGCCACCGGAGAAATCCCCGACCTGACGATCCATCTGCTCGTTGGTGAAACCCAGACCGGCCAGCAGCTTTCGCGCCCGCGCATCGGCGGTGTAACCGTCGGCGCTGTCGAGCTCGGCATGCAGACGAGCCTGAGCGGCACCGTCGTGCGCCGCTTCGGCGGCGGCGAGGTCACGTTGCACCTCGCGTAGACGCAGGTCGCCATCGAGCACATAGTCGACGGCAAGGCGCTCGAGCGTCTCGATTTCCTGGCGCATATGGGCGATGCGCCAGTCAGCCGGCAGGAAGCAATCACCCGAGTCCGGGTGCAGCTCACCCCGGATCAAGGCGAACAGGCTCGATTTGCCGGCGCCGTTGGCACCGATGAGGCCGGCTTTGTGGCCGGCGTGCAGGGTCAGCTCGGCGTCTTCTAGCAGACGTTGCGGGCCACGCTGTAAAGTCAGGTTCTGAAGTCGGATCATAATGGCGGCGGAGTCTACCAGCTTCGCTCACAACTGGCGCGAGTAGCACGATGTCCTCTGACCTGTGGAGCTTTTCCCTTGCCACCTACGCCCGACCGGGCGTGGAAGACGCCTGCCTGCAACTGCAAACGGCAGGCGCGAATGTGTGCCTGCTGCTGTGTGGTTTGTGGCTGGAGCAACGTGGCGCAACCTGCGACGAACAACGCGTAAGGCAGCTTCAGGCGTTGACCGGACCGTGGGATATCGAGGTGGTGCAGCCGCTGCGAACATTGCGCATGCAATGGAAAACGCGGGCGGTCGATGATGCGTTGTTGAAAGGCATGCGCGAGCAGATCAAATCACTTGAGCTGGAAGCTGAGCGAGCGTTGCTGTCACGGCTTGAGGGTGTAGCTCAGACATGGACGCGAAACGATGCAGGTTCGACGACCTGGCTGGAGGGATTGGCCGGCAGTGCGGCCAGCCCGAACCGCGACGCGCTGCAAGTGCTGCGCGTCGCGGCAACCGGCACTTAGGAAGCGCTGGTCGGGTTGTTGCTGACGCTCGACGCAGCGGCTGGCGATGGCGCAGTCGAAGGAGTCGAGGCAGTAGCGGCTGGAGCAGGTGCCGATGGCGCAGCCGACGCTGCCGGTGCGGCAGGCTTAGCGGCAGGCGCGGTAGCCGGTTTGGCGGCAGCTGGTTTGGCAGCGGCTGGCTTTTTAACGGCAGGTTTTGCAGCTGGCTTGGCGGCTGGTTTTGCAGCAACAGGCTTGGCAGCAGTCGCTGGTTTGGCAGCAGCGGCCGGTTTAGCGGCTGGCTTGGCTGCCGGTTTGGCGGCGGCTTTCACGGCTGGTTTGGCAGCAGCTTTTGCTGGTGCTTTTGCAGCAGGTTTGGCGGCAGCTGGTTTAGCGGCAGTCTTGGCAGCTGGCTTTGCAGCAGCAGGTTTAGCGGCTGGTTTGGCGGCGGCGGTTTTCGCTGGAGCAGCTTTTGCAGCAGCTGGTTTGGCGGCTGGTTTAGCAGCAGCGGCACGGGTAGCCGGCTTGGCAGCGGCAGCACGTGCAGCAGGTTTTGCCGCCGTGGTTTTAGCCGCTGGTTTTGCAGCGCTCGCCGCAGCTGGTTTCTTCACTGCAGGTTTTGCGGCCGCTTTGGCAGCTGGCTTGGCAGCAGCTTTCACCGGTGTTTTTGCAGCTGGCTTGGCAGCGGTTTTAGCAGCAGGCTTGGCCGCTGCGGTTTTCGCTGGAGCTTTTGCTGCAGCAGGTTTGGCAGCTGCTTTCTTCGCCGGTGCCGCTGCCGGTTTGGCTGCGCGCGAGGACAACACTTTGCCCACGGCTTCTTGAACGCGACCAACACCCTGGGCCAGCTTCAGGCTTTCCTGGGCATCGCGCTTGAGTTGCAGAATGTAGCTGCGAGTGTCGGACTGACGATCCTTCAAGGCATCGAGCAGGTCTTCCAGTTCTTTCACTGCGGCCTTGGCTTTGTTCTGCGCCTTGGCTTTACCGGCAGTGGCTGCGTCCTGCAATTTGGTGCGGGATTTGTGCAGTTTTTCTTGCGCCTTGCCGCGTTGCTTTTCCAGTTTGGCGAGCAGTTTTTCAGCATCAGCCAAGGCTTGGGAGCAAGCGTTTTCCAGATGCTCGAGCAGGCTGCCCGAGAGTTGTTGGAGTAAGTGCAACGGAGTGTTTACAGGCTTCTTGGTGGCCGACATGGTTTACCTCCTGGCTGACGTGAGTGCGGCTCATACTAGACCTCTGCAGTTACCGCCGCTAGGGCATCTTGACAGTATCGATTGCGTTGCGTTGCACCGAATCGAAAATGTTCTGCGCGAAGTCAAAAGCAGTTCACCGTTGCAGACGTTCGCGCTGGCATAATCCACCGCATCTCAGGACGGAGAGTGCCCATGTCGCGCTACTTTTTTTTATCCCTCTGGATGATTTTTTCGGCCGCTCACGCGGACGAAAAGGCCACCGCGAACGATGCTCACGATCTGGCCTACAGCCTCGGTGCCAGCCTCGGTGAGCGGCTGCGCCAAGAAGTCCCGCAACTGCAGATTCAGGCACTGGTCGATGGTTTGCAGCAAGCCTATCAAGGCAAGCCGCTGGCGCTGAGCGAAGCACGTATCGAGCAGATTCTGGCCGATCATGAAGCGCAAAATGCCGAACACTCTGTACAGCCTTCGAGCGATGCAGCGATGGAAAACGAGCAGCGTTTTCTCACCGCTGAAAAAGCCAAACCGGGGGTGAAGGAACTGGCCGATGGCATCCTGCTCACCGAGCTGACACCTGGCACGGGGACCAAGGCCGGTCCCGATGGAAAAGTGCAGGTGTTGTATGTCGGCCGACTCCCCGACGGCACCGTGTTCGATCAGAACACGCAGCCGCAATGGTTCAATCTCGACAGCGTGATTGCCGGTTGGCGAACCGCGTTGCAGAACATGCCGGTGGGTGCGAAATGGCGACTGGTGATTCCATCGGATCAGGCCTATGGCGCCGACGGTGCCGGCGACCTGATCGCGCCGTTCACGCCGCTGGTGTTCGAAGTGGAATTGCGTGGCGCGACGAGTTGAGCAGGCAATAAAAAACGGTGCGCTTTCGGGCGCACCGTTTTTTTGTTCAGGGTTCGGGATCAGGCCTGAACCGGATCCTCTTCCTTGTGTGCTGTATGCAGCACTTCAATCAGGCAGTCTTCAAGTTCGAAGCGCTCGTGCAGCAGGCCTCCGAGCTCTTTGAACTTCTCCGCTACGCATTTGCCTTCATCGCACAGGTCGTTGAACGCGAGCAGCTTCTCGGTGATGACATCGATGCGCGGATAGATCGTCTCGGCGAGTTCCAGACCACGCGTGTCACCAAACGCCTTGGCTTCGCCAGTCAGCTGTTCGTAGATTTCGAAGTGCCCTGCCGAGACGTAATCAACCAGCACACCGCAAAATTCCTGCAAGGGCTTGCGGCTCTCGGACAGCGACTCAGGCTGCGCACCGAGTTTGTCGTAGGCACCGATCAGATCTTCACGCTCCTGCAACCAGCGGTCGATCAGCAGATGAACTCCACCCCAACGTTCCTGAGCATTCTGACAACTTTCGAGCATGGTGATCTCTCTTCCCTTGTGGGTCATGCTGCTCTACACCCGCGCCCCTCTTTTGATTTTGGCTTGGGGGACGGCCGGGCAGAGCGTCATCGAGCAACATAAATCCAATGACACGTGCGGGCCAGATTATGCCCGCACGCCTATGGCTTCAAGGTACGCAGGAGATAAAGTTCATACAAGTGTTTAATCCCGCAGCAGCACCGAGTGCGACGCTTCGCCGCTGAGCGGGCGTTGCAGAGCACTCCAGACCAGCCGCAACAATTGATACACCGCCAGAATCGACACCGCGACAAAGAACAGCAGGCTCCACTCCGGGATGCTCAGGTCAAACAGCGTCCAGGAAATTTCCGCACAATCGGCGCCGCCGCTGAACATTCTTTGCAAGGCGCAGATCCAGGGCAGGCCACTGAACAATGTATCGGGGGCAGGCGTGCAATTGAGGAGTTGCAGCATCGGATCGCTCTGTATCAATACCTGCCGCCAGGCCGCCGTAGTGCCTCCCAGGCTCGCGCCCAAGGTCAACAGCCAGTAAAACCACAAACCCACACGCTTGGGGCCGTGCACCGCTGCCACACCACTGGACACGCACAGTAGCGTAAGGAACAGTCGCTGCACCAGGCACAGGCTGCACGGCGTCAGACCGACAGCGTATTCAAGATAATAGGAAGCTCCCAGAGCAAAGGCCCCCGCAGTGAAAGCCATGAAGAACAAGGAGCGTGAGCAGGCCAACGACATGGCTTTTCCGTAACAGTAGAGACAGACGGTTACGGTAGAGGAAAGCGTGTCAGCCTTTCAAGGCAAGGCCCTGCCGACAGTTCACCAGAGGTGTAGGGAAAACCCGACAGGTTCGATAGGAATCGGTGTAGCCCGCTGTAGGAATTCGCCTCGAGCACTCACTGAAGTTGAAATTTCAGCCACAAAAGGTAAGCGAGGGAGCATCCTCCCTCACCACTTCAGACGTGAGCCAGAACCGGCAGAGGTGCAGCCAGCAGGCGTTCATCCAGCAGGCCAAGGCCTTCCTGAAACAACTGATTGCTGCGCTCGGTATCGCCCAACTGTGCGAGCAAGCGCGCCAGTTCCGCACAGGCCTCCGGATTGCGCTGCACACGCAGGCTGCTTTCCAGATAATCCCGCGCCTTGCCCCACAGACTGGTTTGCAGACACAGTCGGCCGAGGGTCAACAACAAGCTCGGATCGTTCGGATGATCTTTCAGCCAGCCTTCGGCGGTTTGTAACTGACGGGCCGGATCGCTGCCGCGCACCAGACCGTAGAGACGCGCCAGATGGCTGTCGTACTTGCGCTTGAGGGCGGTACGCAGCACTTCTTCCGCTTCGACCTGAGCGCCCAACTGACGCAACTGTTCGGCGTACGCCAGCACCAGCGGCGGCTCCTGCCGTTGCGCCGAGGTGAGCTGTTCCCAGGCCCGCGTGAGCGACTGCAAGCCAACGCTCCCGTCCTCTTCGCGCTGCGCTGCCAGCGAAAGGTTTTCACCCCAGGCGCGGCGTTCCAGTTCAGCCAGTTCGGCGGGTGGCAGGACTTTGTCCTTGCGCAACTCCGGCAGCAAACGAATCACCGCCGACCATTCGCCGCGCTGTTGGTACAAGCGCTGCAACTGGCGCAGCGTCTGCGCATTGTGCGGATGGCGATCATGCATCGCTTGCAGGGTCACCAAGGCACCGTCGGTATCGCCACGGTCGGTCTGCAACTGCGCATGGCTCAGAGCGATTGCCAATTCCGCTTGAGGCTGACGCTCCAGCGCGCGCTCCAGCAAACGATCGCACTCTTCGTAATTGCCTTGCTCATTGGCCGCGCGGGCTGCGCCGAGGTAGTACAGCAGCGGCTGGCGCTCGGCTTCAGCCGCTCGATAGAGATGACGCTGCGCGCTGGCCCAGCGACCTTCAGCCAGATCCAGTTGGCCGTGCTCGATCGCTACCTGCACGCGACGACTGCGGTTGCGCCGTGACCAGGGATTGACCACGCCAGTTGAGGTCATGACCAACTCGACCAAGGCCTTGATGCCCCAGATCAGCAGCCACAAAACCGCGATCACCGCCAGTGTCGCCCATAGACTCGCTTCGTAACGGAAGCTCTTGTAGGCAATCAGCACGTAGCCAGAATGCTGTGCCACTGCAAAGCCCAGCGCCGCCGTCGCCGCGATCACCAGAAACACGATCACATAGAGGCGTTTCATGGCGTGGTCTCCTGCGCAGTGTTGGCGGCAGGTTTGGCAAAGGGTTTCACCGACTCTTCGGCGTTGACGTTGCGCCGCTCAAGATAGGCTTGCACCGCACTCAGCGTGCCGGCCAGATCCGGCGTCGTGACCGTGACCGGTTCCTTGCTCAGCTCGCCGACCTGTTCGAGCATCACTTTGCTTTGCGGATTGTCCGGGTTGAAATTGCCCTTGAGCACATCACGCGCTTCGGCCAGCGCCTGGGTGTAGACCGGCGCCTGCCCGTTGAGCGCTGCCCACTGCGCCTGCTCAAGTGCAAGGCTCAGGGCCAGACGCACCTGACTCAGGCTCTGCCCGGCCAGCAGCGGCCGCACATTTTTGTCGGCGTTGAAATCGATACGGATGTAGCGCGAGACCTGATCCCACCACTGCGCCCAGCGACTGGCGCCGTCACCGTCGGCAGTCAGGCCCAGCAGCGATTCGCCGCGATCCTTGTACTCCGGCGCCAGCTCGGTGAGGTCAATGACCTGATCGCGCAACGCGCCGAGACGCAGGAACAAACCGGTGCGATCCGGCTGCGCGGTGCTGCGCAGCGCCACCAGGGTTTTCGCCACTTGCTCGCGGGCGGCGAAGGAACCGGGGTCGTTTTGCTCGCGAAGGATTTCGTCAGCGCCCTGCACCAGCGCCTGAGCGCTGCTGATGTCCTGCAACGCCGATAGACGCAGGCTGGCCAGACGCAGCAGATGCTCGGCCTCAGCCAGACGCCAGTCCTTGCGGCTGGCACCCAGCACTGTTTCCAGACGTTGATTAAGGCGCTGTTGATCGCCCTGAAGCTGCGTCACCAGACGTTGGCGTTCGGCGAGTTCGTCGGCACCCGGCAACTGCGCGAGGCGCTCGGTCAGACGCTGTTCATTGAGCTTCAGACTCTGCGCCTGATCGTTCAATGCCTGCACTTCACCGGATTGCTGCTGAGTATTGGTCTGCAGGTGACGGACCTGCCAGACACCCCAGCCACCGATCGCGACACCGGCAGCGCCGAGCAACAAGGCGACGATGGCCAGTCCATTGCCTCTGCGCGGCTCTGTGGCCGGCGGTGGAGTTTCAACCTGGGGTTCAATCACAGGCTGGACGTCATCTTTTGGCAAGGCTGTTTCGCTCACGTATCCATCCTTTGCATTAGAAAACGGGTTCGGGATGCTCCCGTAACGCCGTCAGCAAAGCCGCGGCACTCGCGCCGCGGCAATCCACAACTGTTTGAGCCCCGGCGGCACGTGCCAGCTCGGCGACCCTTGGGCTTGGTACAAACAACGGCAACGGCGCGATGGTCGGCCAGGCATCGCCGGCCATTTGGCGCAGGTGCTCGAAACCCTGTCCACTGCTGACCACCAGCCCGTTCAAGCGTTCCGCTGCGATCCGCCGTGGCAGCTCATCCGGGGTGTAGACTGGCAGGTCGCGACGATACAACTCCAGATACTCGACACTAGCACCTCGCTCACGCAAGCGCTCGGCGAGCAACTCGCGCCCGCCCTCGCCGCGCAAGATCAACACCTGCGCGCCGGGCTGGCTGATCGCCTCACGCAGACGCGGCAATTGCAGCAACGCCTCGCTGTCATCGCCGTCAGCCGGGAAGTTCGCGTCCAGACCGTGATCCAGCAGAATCTGCGCAGTCGCCGCACCGACGCTGAACCAGGGCATCGTCAGTGCAGAAGCGCCGTCGAGCAGATCGAGCGCAATACGCGCCGCCGGCTTGCTGACGACAATCACTGCGCTGCAACTTGGCAACTGTGTAATCGCCCGACGTATTTTCTCAGAGACCGGCAGCGGGGCAATTTCCAAAAGCGGCAGGCAACTGCTGAAAACCCCCTGCGCGGCCAACGTCTCGGCCAGCGCCGCACAGTCTTCTGCGGGACGCGTCAGCAGCAAGCGCCAGTCCGTCACTCGTGACCTGCCTCGCCATAGACCGCTTTGAGAATATCGTCGGCGCCCTGGCTGAGCAGATCTTCGGCCACCTTCACGCCCAATGCTTCGGCATCGCCACGTGGCGCACGAGCTTCGGCGCTGAGCAGCTTGCCACCGCTCGGTTCACCGACCAGACCGCGCAGCCACAACTGCTCGCCTTCGAGTACGGCGTAGCAGGCGATCGGCACTTGGCAGCCGCCATTCAAATGTTTGTTGAGGGCACGTTCGGCGGTCACACGCGAAGTGGTATCGGCGTGATGCAGCGGTGCGAGCAAGGCGTGGATTTCAGTGTCGGCGCTGCGGCATTCGATGCCGACTGCGCCTTGGCCACCAGCGGGCAGGCTGTCATCGACGCTGATTGCCGAAGTGATGCGGTCTTCGAAGCCGAGGCGGATCAGGCCGGCGGCCGCGAGGATGATTGCGTCGTACTCGCCGGCATCAAGCTTGGCCAGGCGCGTGTTGACGTTGCCGCGCAGGAAGCGGATCTGCAGGTCTGGACGACGGGTCAGCAATTGCGCCTGTCGGCGTAGGCTCGAGGTGCCGACGATCGCGCCGGCAGGCAACGCATCGAGACTGGCGTAGGTATTGGAAACGAAGGCATCGCGCGGATCTTCGCGCTCGCAAATGCAAAACAGACCGAGGCCTTCAGGGAAGTCCATCGGCACGTCTTTCATAGAGTGCACGGCGATGTCGGCTTGGTTTTCCAGCAGCGCGGTTTCCAGTTCCTTGACGAACAGGCCCTTGCCGCCGATTTTCGACAGCGGCGAATCGAGCAGCTTGTCGCCGCGACTGACCATGGGCACCAGCGTCACCAGCAGGCCCGGATGGGCCGCTTCCAGACGGGCTTTGACGTATTCGGCCTGCCAGAGGGCCAGCGCACTTTTACGGGTGGCGATGCGGATTTCGCGAGAGGACATGGATCAATCCGTACTGAATAGATACGGCGGATAATAACAGCTCAGCCAAATCCACTTTGACTTGAATCAGAGTCGGCGCGGCCTCCCTGGCCCGCAGTGCCCGGTAACAAGGAGCTGGAGCCACCCGGAATGAGCGGGTTACAAGCCCTGCATCATTTTGCGCACACCGGCCACATGCCGACGACTGACGATCAGCGCATCACCATTGAGACCTTTGAGGAACAGCTGGAAATGCCCCAGCGGTGTGCGTTGCAGACGCTCGATGCGGTCGCGGGCGACGAGCGCGTTGCGGTGGATACGCACAAAGCGCTCGCCGAATTCGTCTTCAAGGGCTTTGAGCGGCTCGTCCAGCAGCACCTCACCAGCCTCATGGCGCAATGTCACGTATTTATGGTCAGCAATGAAATAGACCACCTGATCCAGCGGGATCAGTTCGATGCCTTTGCGGGTGCGGGCGCTGATGTGGCTGCGCGGACCGGTGCCGCTTTCGGCAGCGGGACGGGTCAGGGCCGAGAGTTGCGCCCGGTTGGGACGTTCCGCCCGTTTCAGGGCGTCATGCAGATGTTCGGTTCGCACGGGTTTCACCACATAGCCCACGGCGCTGGCCTGCAGGGCTTCCACGGCAAATTCATCGGGGCTGGTGCAAAACACCACGGCGGGCGGCGTTTCTCGTTCGCACAGACGGGCAGCGACTTGCAGGCCATCGAGGCCCGGCATGCGGATATCAAGTAACACGATATCCGGTTTGTGGCTGTCGATCAGTGCCAACGCCTCCTCGCCATTCGTGGCGCTGGGCTCCAGAACTGTATAACCCTCGAGCTCGCTCACCATTCGGCTGAGGCGCTCGCGAGCCAGTGGTTCGTCATCAACGATCAGGACATTCATATTGCGCTGGATTCCTGCGTGAGTCTCGCACAAGGATAGCGTAGACAGGTGAAGTGACGTCCGTCACCGCGATCCACGCTAAGACTAGCCCGAGCGCCAAAAAGTGCCGTACGTCGGCCAGCAATATTTGCCAGTGTCCGGGTCGTACTGCTCAAAGCCCGCTGTTTCCTGCGTTTCTCACGGGGATTGCCGAAGGACAATTACACCCACCCCCCTCTTCTTATAGTCGGCGACCAGACCTTTGCGCGATCTGCAGTCGCGCCGACCCTTATGTCCTACTGTAGACGCTCGTCGGGCCGATATTGCTCAATCGAAAAATATCCTTGCGCAAATCCCCCGGGTGCAGCGCCGACTATGGCGCACACAATGAGAAAAAAACGTATCGACCGGTGTCAGCGACAGTCCGGGCAACCCTGTTATTATCCGCGCCAGCGTTTCACGCCTTTTTTCTTCAAGCCGATACGAGCGAATTCATGAGCACTGACAAGACCAATCAGTCCTGGGGCGGCCGCTTCAGTGAACCCGTCGACGCCTTCGTCGCCCGCTTCACCGCCTCCGTCACTTTCGACCAGCGCCTGTATCGCCACGACATCATGGGCTCGATCGCCCACGCCACCATGCTGGCCAAAGTCGGCGTGCTGACCGATGCCGAGCGCGACAGCATCATCGACGGCCTGAAGACCATTCAGGGCGAAATCGAGGCCGGCCAGTTCGACTGGCGCATCGACCTCGAAGACGTGCACATGAACATCGAAGCACGCCTGACCGACCGCATCGGCGTCACCGGTAAAAAGCTCCATACCGGGCGTAGCCGCAACGACCAGGTCGCCACCGACATCCGCCTGTGGCTGCGTGACGAAATCGACCTGATCCTCGCCGAGATCACCCGTTTGCAAAAAGGCCTGCTGGAGCAAGCCGAGCGTGAAGCGGCGAGCATCATGCCCGGCTTCACCCACCTGCAAACCGCGCAGCCAGTGACGTTCGGGCACCACATGCTGGCCTGGTTCGAGATGCTCAGCCGCGATTACGAGCGTCTGGTCGACTGCCGCAAGCGCACCAACCGCATGCCACTGGGCAGCGCCGCGCTGGCCGGCACCACCTACCCGATCGACCGCGAATACACCGCGCAACTGCTCGGTTTCGACGCCGTGGGCGGCAACTCACTGGACAACGTTTCCGATCGCGACTTCGCCATCGAATTCTGCTCGGCCGCGAGCATCGCGATGATGCACTTGTCGCGCTTCTCCGAAGAGCTGGTGCTGTGGACCAGCGCGCAGTTCCAGTTCATCGATCTACCGGATCGCTTCTGCACCGGCAGCTCGATCATGCCGCAAAAGAAAAACCCTGACGTGCCAGAGCTGGTGCGTGGCAAGACCGGCCGTGTTTTCGGCGCACTGATGGGCCTGCTGACTTTGATGAAAGGCCAGCCGCTGGCCTACAACAAGGACAATCAGGAAGACAAAGAGCCGCTGTTCGACGCCGCCGATACCCTGCGCGACTCGTTGCGTGCCTTTGCCGACATGATCCCGGCGATCAAACCAAAGCACGCGATCATGCGTGAAGCGGCGCTGCGCGGTTTCTCCACCGCGACCGACCTCGCCGACTACCTGGTACGCCGTGGCCTGCCGTTCCGTGATTGCCACGAAATCGTCGGCCACGCCGTGAAATACGGCGTTGACACTGGCAAGGATCTGGCCGAAATGAGCCTGGAAGAGTTGCGTCAGTTCAGCGACCAGATCGAGCAGGACGTGTTTGCCGTGCTGACCCTGGAAGGCTCAGTGAATGCCCGCGACCATATCGGCGGCACTGCGCCGGCGCAGGTCAAGGCAGCTGTGGTGCGCGGTCAGGCCCTGATCGCCAGTCGCTAAAAGCATCGCTGGCAAGCCAGCTCCCACAGGGTTCTTTGTTGGAACACAATTTTGCGTTCGACCCAAAGACCTGTGGCAGCTGGCTTGCCAGCGATTACCTACTTACAAACGCCACAAAACTCACTTTTTGGCAGCAATCATCGCCAAAAACGCCGGCATCGCCGCTTCTTTATCCGCTGCAATCTTCTGCACATGCGGATTCTGCTCAAGCCGCTCCAGCAGTGCTTTCGCCTTTGGCATCTGCGCCAGAAAATCGATCCCGAACAGTTTCTGTCCGACTGCACAGGCCAGTGGCACGCTGTAGAGGAAGTACAAGTCGGCAATGCTCAGACTGTCGCCCGCCACATACGGGGCGAACTTGCCGTGCCGATCCAGCGCCGCAAAACCCAGCTGCAATTCAGTCTTGGTCTTTTCCTTGATCGCCTCCGGCAGGGTCATGCCGAAGAACGCCTCGCCGTAACAAGCGCGCCCCGGCAACTCGATGTACAGCTCGATTTCCTTGGCAATCGCCAATACCTGCGCGCGTTCGAACGGATCGCTTGGCAGCAGCGGTGTGCCCTTCTGGGTCTGTTCGAGGTATTCGAGGATGATCGCGGTTTCGTTGATGAAACCGGCGTCCACACCGAGCACCGGGACTTTGCCGCGTGGGCTGATGGCCAGAGATTCCGCGGTTTGCGCCGGGTAGAACGTGACCTCTTCGAACGGCAGGCCTTTTTCCAGCAGCGCCAGTTTGACCATGTTGTAGTAGTTGCTGACTGAGAATCCGTAGAGCTTGAGCATCACATAGCCTCCAGGCCGTGCGGGGTGGGCAGGGCATGTTTATAGATCGTGCAGGCGAATCGCGCCAGCAGCATCACCCCGCTGAATGCGGGTAAACTGGCGCCTTTCCATGAGGAGCCTGCCATGAGCGAGCCGACAGACATCGACAACGACGAAGAAGAGTTCACCGAGGCTACCTTGATCGAAGCCATCGAGAACCAGATCGAAAGCGACAACCCGCCAGCGGCCAAAGCAACCTTCAACAAGCTGACCCTGGTGGGCGTTGAGCGCGAAGAGATCCTCAATCTGATGGCGCATGTGCTGGCCTATGAGATTGACGCGATGCTTGATGAAGACCGCGCGTTCAATACCGAATGGTACGAAGCCGCGCTGCGCGCACTGCCAGAGCTGCCACCCGAAAAGCAGTAAGCCAAGCACATTCCCCTGGGGGAGCGACGGTGCGACGATTCGACTTGCTCGCGAAAGCGGTACATCAGCAAAAACAACGCTGAATGACACACCGCATTCGCGAGCAAGCTCGCTCCCACACAATTTGTCACCCATCCATCCAGCCAACTCCCCGGCCCCGACTACACTGGAATCCGCCTCAAGACAAAATCCCTGATCTGAGCACTGGACATGCCGCAAAAGCGGGTTCACCTTAGGGACGCTGTCGTCCAATTCCTAGAAAGTCTGGAGTCCTTATGTCGCTTACCCCTGAGTTGGTTGCCGAACTGGAAGTCCTCGCACTCTTCAACCTGGACAGTTCCCAGGAAGGTCTGAAAATTCATCAGACCGCTGCCCCGAAACACATTGCTGCCGCCAAACGCCTCTTCGAAAAAGAACTCACCGATCAGCCCGATGGCGGGTATCTGACCAGCCTCGGTCGCGACGCCGCACAGAATGTGCAAACCGTGCTGACCATTCTGAGAGAGCAAGAAACCGCCTGATTCCCCCTGACTTTGCCCACGGGAACTCCTGCCACGGGATTTCCGCGGGCCTGCCCGGTCATCCGCGATAGAAATCTGACGTCAAAAAACAAATTCAGCTTAAAAGTCCCGCTGCGCAAAGGCTAAACTGCCTCCCATTCCGAGACCCTCTTCGTCCGAGCTTGCGAGCCGGTTTGAGCTGACATGACGCGCACCCACGAAATCCGCCCCGACCTGGACGAAGGCATCGACCGCAAAGTCCTCAGCCAGCTACGCGCGCGCTTTCTCAAACTCAATGAAGGCCGCCTCGGCCGCGCCCTTGAAGGCTTGTCGACACGCCAGCAGAGCGTGCTGACGCTGTTGCCGCTGTTCTTCCATGTCAATCATCCGCTGTTGCCGGGTTATGTCTCGGGCAGTACGCCAGCCGGCCTGTCGAACTACGAGCCGGACGCCAACGTGCTGACCGAGGCACAGCGTCTGACGCGTTCGTTCTCCTACAAGCCGCGCCACGGCAGCAATCCGCCGCGACCGATTCATGGCCTGTTCTTGATGGGCAGCCTCGGCACGCTGGCGCAGGCCGATCAGAGTGACATGGACGTATGGGTCTGCCACGCGCCTGACTTGAGCGAAGGTGAACTCGCCGAACTGAGCAAGAAATGTCAGTTACTGGAAGCCTGGGCCGCGAGCCAGGGTGCTGAGGCGCATTTCTTTCTGATCGACCCGGTGCGCTTCGTCAAAGGCGAACGCGACACCCAGCTCAGTTCGGAAAACTGCGGCACCACCCAGCACTATCTGCTGCTTGACGAGTTTTATCGCACTGCAATCTGGCTGGCCGGGCGCACGCCGATCTGGTGGCTGGTGCCGGTTTACGAAGAAACCGCCTACGACCTTTATACCCACACCCTGCTGTCGAAGCGCTTCATCCGTGCCGACGAAACCGTGGACCTCGGCCATCTGGCGACCATTCCACCGGGCGAGTTCATCGGCGCCGGATTGTGGCAGCTGTTCAAAGGCATCGAATCACCCTACAAATCGGTGCTCAAACTGCTGCTGACCGAGGTTTACGCCAGCGAACACCCGCAGGTGCAGTGTCTGAGCCTGCGCTTTAAAAAAGCCGTGTTCGCCAACCAACTGGATCTGGATGAGCTGGACCCGTACATGGTCGTGTACCGGCGCATCGAGGAATACCTCACCGCGCGCAACGAACCGGAACGCCTGGAACTGGTGCGCCGCGCGCTGTACCTGAAGGTCAACCGCAAGCTCACCGGCAACAGCCGCACCCAGAGCTGGCAGCGTTCATTGCTGGAAAGACTGGCCAGTGAATGGCATTGGGATCAGCGGCAATTGACCCTGCTCGACAGCCGCAGCCAATGGAAAGTCCGCCAGGTCAGCGCCGAACGCCGGGCGCTGGTCAACGAGCTGAACTACAGCTATCGCTTCCTCACCCAGTTCGCCCGCACCGAGCAGACCGTCAGCCTGATCAACAAGCGTGACCTCAACGTACTCGGGCGCCGGCTCTATGCTGCCTTCGAACGCAAGGCTGACAAGGTCGAATTCATCAATCCCGGCATCGCCCCGGATCTGGCCGAAGACACCCTGACCCTGGTGCAGTCGCGCAACAAAAAGGAACCGGGGCAAACCCAGTGGGGCCTGTATAACGGCAGCCTTACGGCACTGGAGTGGGAACACTTCGCGCCGATCAAGCGCAGCCGCGAGTTACTCGAGCTGTTGACCTGGTGCCACCGCAACGGTGTGATCGATAGCAGCACCCGCCTGGCCCTGCATCCCGGCACCAGCGACCTGAGCGAGTTCGAACTGTTCAACCTGCTCGGCAGCCTGCAACAGTGCATTGCCCTGCCCTTGCCCACCGTCGCGGAAGAGCCGTTGCTGCGTGCAGCGGTGCCGAGCGAAGTGCTGATGCTGGTCAACGTCGGGATTGATCCACTCAAGCATCACCGCGACCTCAACATCCTGATGACCACCGAGCGCACCGACTCGCTGAGTTACGCCGGGGTGCGCGAAAACCTCGTGCTGACGCTGGATCAGGTCACGCTCAACAGCTGGAACGAAGTGCTGGTCAATCGCTTCGACGGCCCGCACGCCCTGCTCGATTGCCTGCGCGATTACCTCAACAATCTGCCGCGTGGGCCGCTACAGCCGTCGCTGAAGGTGCGTTGTTTCTGCCACAACCGCGCGCAATTCATTGCCCGTCGCGTCGAAGAAATCGTCGACACCGCGCAGAACCTGCTGCTCAGCGAGTTGAACCACCGCTACCTGATTCAGGTGCAGCAGCACTATCACGTGCTGGAGTTGGTGCCGGGCCAGGTCAACCATGTCGCCCTCGCCACGTTGCCCGCCCTGCTCGATTACCTCGGTGAAGAACAGCCGCGCTACAGTCCGCTGCATCTGGATCCGATGGCACTGGAAGATCACGACCTCGCATTGATCCTGCCGATGGGTCAGCCGGAATGCATTCAAGTGTTCTACCGGATCACCGAGCAGCAGGCCGAGTTGTACGTGCTGGATGAGTTCAACGCGCTGTGGCAGCAACATTTGCCCTATCACGATGAGCAAAGTCTGTTGGTGCCATTGCAGCGCTTTCTGCAATCGATCCTGTTCCGCCGCGAAGCCGTGCTACCGATGGACGCCGGTCCCGACGGCCGCCTCGAAACTTTGTATTACCAGTTATTGCCTTCGGGTCCGGGGCGCGCACGACGGGTCGAATCGCGACCGGCACCGCAGACGCCGGTGAACAAGCCGTTTTACGACGTGCAGGCGATCGTCGGCAAAGCCGCACCGGGCGAGGTGCAGGTCACCCTGTATTGCAATCAACGGGAGTTCAGTGAGCTGGAACATGGCGACCAGCTGTTCAGCGTGGTCGCCCGGGAGATCGTCGAGCAGCGCCGCGAAAGCGAACGCTATCGCTGCTACATCACCGACCTCGACCTTTCAGGCCTGCTCGGTGACGGGCAGAGTTCAAGCAATCTGTATTTGCGCTACAAGGCTGACCTGGAGCGCGCCCTGAACGAGGCACTCGAACAGGTCTGAGGCGGATTACTCGGGGAACGCGCCACCGTTGGCCGGTTGCGATTCAACTTCCAGCAAGGTCAGTTTGAGGGTCTTGCCACCCGGGGCCGGCCAGTCGATGTGTTGACCGACTTTCAGGCCCAGCAGTGCGCTGCCGACGGGTGCCAGAATGGAAATCTTGCCTTCATCGGCGTTGGCATCCTTGGGATAGACCAGCGTCAGGTGGTAGTCCTTGCCACTGCCTTCTTCACGGCAATGCACGCGGGAATTCATCGTCACGACATCGGCGGGCACTTCATCGTGGCCAACCACGGTGTCGGCGCGATCCAGCTCGGTTTGCAGCGCAATCACGCCCGGCAGCGTGTCATCCAGGCTGTCGATCAGGCGCTCCAGACGTTGCACGTCCAGACGGGTAAGGGTGATGGAAGGTGCGGTCATGATCCGGGCAGACTCCTTTCTTCTGCACACAAAAAAAGCAAAACCCCGCCAAAAAAGACGGGGTTTTCACCAGGCCTCGATGGGTTGAGGCGTGTTCGGACACTATCACAGCTCAAAAAATATACAAGTCACGCCCCGCCGCACTGTTTGCGCTGCGACGCCTGCGCGCAAATTACCCGTCGCCGCTGGTCGTCCGCCGAGCGCCATTCGCGAATGTCTTCGACATGGCGGAAGCAGCCGAGGCAGACCTTGTGCTCATCCAGCCGGCACACACCGCTGCACGGCGAGGGCACGGCCGGGCTGATGTTGCTGTAAAGCGGCTTCGGTGGACGAACGGGAGCGGTGTCAGTCACGGAATCACAGACCTTCGAAGTCGAATTCGGCGCCAGCCTGCTGCTTGACGATGCGCTCGAGCATTTCGCCCAATTGCTCTTCGCTCTTGTCGCACATCCAGCGCTCGCTTTCTTCGTCGTAGTCGAAGTGGAAACCACCGGACACCGCCGCCAGCCACAGCTGACGCAGCGGCTCCTGGCGGCTGAAGATCAGCTGCGAGCCGTTTTCGAACTTGACGGTGAGCACACCGGCCGAGTTCTCCATGTCGATATCCAGATCGCTTTCGTCAAAGATGTCTTCCAGTTTTTCCTGGGTTTCATCGACCAGATCGTGAAAACGGGCTTCGGACAAACTCATTGCGGCAACCTCAAAAAATGTCTGATCAGGCTCAAGCGCCGAAAGATACGGACGCTTCCGGCCGATTGCAAAGATTAACGACCAAGCACCTGCCGGCCCATCAACACCGAACCCTGTGGGTGCGAGCCTGCTCGCGAATGGCCGGCACATCCAACATTATCGCTGGCTGACACACCGCGATCGCGAGCAGGCTCACTCCTACAAGGTATTGCGGCGGTTCGGGCAGCTTTGGGCAAGCCCCGCCGGACGGGAACCCCCTCGCATAGGCAAGCTGCCGGGTGGCCGGTATACTCCGGCGCAATTAACGCATTTTCAAGGATTTCGCCATGAAGCGCCTGATCTCTTCCCTTGCTGCGCTCGTCGCGGTTGCCTGCCTCGTTTCGGCCTGTGGTCAAAAAGGCCCGCTGTACCTGCCGGATGACGATCAGGACCCGGCCGAGCAAGCCCAGTCTTCGCAGAAGCAGCCGTCCAAAGCACACAAGCACGACGTTTACCAATAAGGGATCGCCATGGACGCTTTTAACTACCGTGGCGGGGAGCTGTTCGCGGAAGGTGTGGC
This sequence comes from Pseudomonas sp. GM24, assembly GCF_000282235.1. Taxonomy (NCBI): domain Bacteria; kingdom Pseudomonadati; phylum Pseudomonadota; class Gammaproteobacteria; order Pseudomonadales; family Pseudomonadaceae; genus Pseudomonas; species Pseudomonas sp. GM24. The sequence goes on from NZ_AKJR01000162.1 coordinate 19,822, forward strand.
GCTGTCCGCCATCGCCGACCGCTTCGGCACGCCCACTTACGTCTACTCGCGCGCGCACATCGAGGCTCAGTATCTGGCTTATGCCGATGCGTTGGCCGGCATGCCGCATCTGGTCTGCTTTGCGGTCAAAGCCAACTCCAACCTCGGCGTACTGAATGTCCTGGCCCGTCTCGGCGCCGGTTTCGACATCGTTTCCCGTGGCGAGCTGGAACGCGTACTCGCCGCTGGCGGCAGCGCTGACAAGATCGTCTTCTCCGGTGTCGGCAAGACCCGTGACGACATGCGTCGCGCACTGGAAGTCGGCGTGCACTGCTTCAACGTCGAATCCACCGATGAGCTCGAGCGCCTGCAAGTGGTTGCAGCCGAACTGGGCGTTCGCGCACCGGTGTCGCTGCGGGTGAACCCGGACGTCGATGCCGGCACCCACCCGTACATTTCCACCGGTCTCAAAGAGAACAAGTTCGGCATCGCCATCGCCGACGCCGAAGACGTGTACGTGCGCGCCGCGCATCTGCCGAACCTCGAAGTGGTCGGCGTCGACTGCCACATCGGTTCGCAACTGACCACGCTGCCACCGTTCCTCGATGCCCTCGATCGCCTGCTGGATCTGGTCGATCGCCTCGGCGATTGCGGCATTCACCTGCGCCACATCGATCTCGGCGGCGGTTTGGGCGTGCGTTATCGCGATGAAGAGCCGCCGCTGGCTGCCGACTACATCAAAGCTGTGCGCGAGCGTCTGAACGGTCGTGATCTGGCGCTGGTGTTCGAGCCAGGCCGTTTCATCGTTGCCAATGCTGGCGTGCTGCTGACTCAGGTCGAGTACCTCAAGCACACCGAGCACAAAGATTTTGCCATCGTCGACGCGGCGATGAACGACCTGATCCGCCCGGCGCTGTATCAGGCGTGGATGGACGTTACTGCGGTCAAACCGCGTGACTCCGCTGCGCGCAAATACGACATCGTCGGCCCGATCTGCGAAACCGGCGACTTCCTCGCCAAGGATCGCGAATTGGCCTTGGCCGAAGGCGATCTGCTGGCCGTGCATTCGGCCGGCGCCTACGGTTTTGTGATGAGCTCCAACTACAACACCCGCGGCCGTGCCGCTGAGGTGCTGGTAGACGGTGACCAGGTTTTTGAAGTGCGCCGCCGCGAAACCGTGGCTGAGCTGTTTGCCGGCGAAAGCCTGCTGCCGGAGTAACCCATGCTGCTGCGTTTTACTAAAATGCACGGCTTGGGCAATGACTTCATGGTTCTCGACCTGGTCAGCCAGCACGCGCATATTCAGCCAAAGCACGCCAAGCAATGGGGCGACCGCCACACTGGCATTGGCTTCGACCAATTGCTGATCGTCGAGGCGCCGAGCAACCCGGACGTGGATTTCCGTTATCGGATCTTCAACTCCGACGGATCCGAAGTTGAGCAGTGCGGCAACGGTGCGCGCTGCTTCGCCCGTTTCGTGCTCGACAAGCGTCTGACCGCCAAACGGCAGATCCGCGTCGAGACCAAGGGCGGCATCATCGAACTGGACGTGCGTAACGACGGCCAGATCGGTGTGAACATGGGCGCCCCGCGTCTGGTGCCGGCGGACATTCCGTTCGAAGCACCCGCCCAGGCGACCAGCTATCAGCTGGAAGTCGACGGCACCACGGTCGAGCTGGCCGCCGTGTCGATGGGCAACCCGCACGCCGTATTGCGCGTGCAAGACATCAACAGTGCACCGGTGCATGAACTGGGGCCGAAAATCGAACACCACCCGCGCTTCCCGGCGCGGGTCAATGTCGGTTTTCTCCAGGTCATCGACCGCAACCGCGCGCAACTGCGCGTGTGGGAACGTGGCGCCGGGGAAACCCAGGCCTGCGGTACCGGTGCGTGTGCAGCGGCTGTCGCTGCGATCAGCCAGGGGTGGATGGATTCGCCGCTATTGATCGACCTGCCTGGCGGGCGTCTGTCCATTGAATGGGCTGGCCCTGGTCAACCGGTGCTGATGACCGGTCCGGCAGTGCGTGTATACGAAGGACAAGTACGTCTTTGAGTGAGCAGAAACCATGACCGATAAGCCTCAGGTACCCGCCCGACAGTCCGACGAATCAGCGTCCGAGAGCCTGGAGGCGGCAGCGGTTGCCGCATACCTGGAGGCTCATCCGGACTTCTTCGTCGAGCACCAGGAATTGCTGCCCGCCTTGCGCATTCCTCACCAGCGCGGTGACACCGTGTCCTTGGTCGAGCGGCAGATGACTATCCTGCGCGACCGCAACATCGAGATGCGTCACCGCCTCTCGCATTTGATGGACGTCGCCCGCGACAACGATCGCCTGTTCGACAAGACTCGTCGCTTGATCCTGTCCCTGATGGACGCCAGCAGCCTGGAAGACGTGGTGATCAGCGTCGAAGACAGTCTGCGCCAGGATTTCCAGGTGCCTTTTGTCAGCCTTATTTTGCTTGGCGATAACCCGGCACCGGTTGGCCGCTGGGTCACTCACGCTGACGCGCAAGTCGCCATCGGCGGCCTGCTCACCGAAGGCAAAAGCGTCAGCGGCAGCCTGCGTGAGCATGAACTGGACTTCCTCTTCGGCGAAGAGCAGCGCAAGCAGATCGGTTCCACCGCTGTCGTCGCGGTCAGCCATCAAGGCATTCACGGCATTCTGGCGATCGCCAGCCGTGATCCGCAGCACTACAAGAGTTCGGTGGGCACGCTGTTCCTCAGCTACATCGCCGAAGTCATGGGCCGCGTGCTGCCACGGGTCAACAGCTCCCTGCGCTCGGTACGCTGAACATGGAACGGCAACTGGACGCTTACTGCGAACACCTGCGCAGTGAGCGACAGGTGTCGCCGCACACCCTGTCGGCCTACCGCCGCGACCTCGATAAAGTCCTTGGCTGGTGCGTGAAGCAAAACATCGGCAGTTGGGCGGCGCTGGATATTCAGCGCCTGCGCAGCCTGATCGCTCGTCTGCATGCGCAAGGCCAATCCTCGCGCAGCCTCGCGCGGCTGCTGTCGGCGGTGCGTGGGCTCTATCACTACCTCAACCGCGAAGGCCTTTGCGACCACGATCCGGCGACCGGTCTGGCGCCGCCGAAAGGTGAGCGTCGCCTGCCGAAAACCCTCGACACTGACCGTGCGCTGCAACTGCTTGAAGGTGCGGTCGAGGATGATTTTCTTGCGCGGCGCGATCAGGCGATTCTGGAGTTGTTCTATTCCTCCGGCCTGCGCCTTTCCGAACTGACCGGGCTCAATCTTGATCAGCTGGATCTTGCTGACGGTATGGTTCAAGTGCTCGGCAAGGGCAGCAAGACCCGACTGCTGCCGGTGGGTAAAAAGGCCCGCGAAGCACTGGAACAATGGCTACCGTTACGGGCCATGACCAACCCCGCAGACGACGCCGTATTCGTCAGCCAGCAAGGCCGACGCCTCGGTCCACGAGCGATTCAGGTGCGGGTCAAACTGGCCGGCGAACGAGAACTGGGACAGAACCTGCACCCGCACATGCTGCGCCACTCCTTCGCCAGCCACTTGCTGGAATCCTCGCAGGACCTGCGCGCGGTGCAGGAATTGCTCGGCCACTCAGATATCAAGACCACGCAGATCTACACCCACCTGGACTTCCAGCACCTGGCGGCGGTCTACGACAGCGCCCACCCACGGGCCAAACGCATGAAAGGCGACGATTCATGAGCATCCAGTTGATCACCTTCGACCTCGACGACACCTTGTGGGACACCGCCCCGGTGATCGTCAGTGCCGAAGCGATATTGCGCGAATGGCTGAGCGAACATGCGCCGAATCTGGGCGCGGTGCCGGTGGAGCATTTGTGGGCGATTCGTGAGCGGGTGTTGGCCGGCGAGCCGGGACTCAAGCATCGGATCAGCGCTCTGCGTCGGCGGGTGTTGTTTCATGCGATGGAAGACGCTGGTTACGCCCATGGTGAAGCAACCGACCTGGCAGACAAGGGCTTTGAAGTGTTTCTGCATGCACGGCATCAGATCGAAGTTTTTCCTGAAGTCGAGCCGGTGCTGGAGATTCTCGCCAATCACTATGCGCTTGGCGTGGTCACCAATGGCAATGCTGATGTGCGTCGATTGGGTCTGGCGGACTACTTCAAGTTTGCGCTTTGCGCGGAAGATATCGGCATCGCCAAACCGGATGCGCGGCTTTTTCATGAGGCTCTGCAACGCGGTGGCGCCACCGCCGAAACCGCTGTGCACATCGGTGATCATCCGGGCGATGACATTGCCGGGGCACAGCAGGCGGGGTTGCGGGCGATATGGTTCAACCCGGCGGGCAAGGCCTGGGAAGCGGATCGCTTGCCGGATGCTGAAATCCGTAGCCTGAGCGATTTGCCAGCCGTGCTCGCACGCTGGAACCGCTGAAAAGATCGCAGC
>NZ_AKJR01000163.1:0-12107 GCF_000282235.1 Pseudomonas sp. GM24
AAAAACAAGATCAAAAGATCGTCCGATCGCGGCCCGAGCCTTCGCCAGCTCCTACAGGGATTGCATTTCAGGTTCTGGGGATCAGTGCTCCTGGCATCTGGATCACCCGACTTGCCAGCAGATGCCCGGCCTCGGCAGCCTCCGCCGGACTCCCCCCCAGCAGTCGCCTGGCCAGATACGCCGCACTGAACGAATCCCCCGCCGCCGTAGTGTCCACCACTTTCTCGACCTTCTGCGCTGGCACTTCAAATGCGTCACCATCACAGCGAATCAGACACGCCTCGGCGCCGCGCTTGAGCACCACTTCCGGCGTGCCGATCTGCGCGTAAGCGGCAAACACCGCCGCGCAATCAGCGAAGCCGAACAGCGCCTGTTCGTCATCCACGGTCAGCAACGCCAGATCAACGTAAGGCAACACGCTGCGATACGCCGTCCGCGCGTCTTCTACAGAAGCCCATAACCGTGGCCGGTAGTTGTTATCGAAGACGATGCGCGCATCACGCTGCCGTGCTTCGATCAAGGTCTGAATCAGTTTTTCCCGGCCAAGCGCACCGAGCACGGCCAGGGTGATGCCGCTGAAATACAGCACATCGTAATCCGGCAACGCCGCAAGAATCGGCGCGGCGGCTGGCGTGGTGAAACAGTCGCGCACGGCGGCCTCGTTGCGCCAGTAGAGAAAGCGCCGTTCGCCGTTGGCGTCAGTCTGAATGCAATACAGGCCCGGCAAGCGACCCGGCAGACGCTGCACCAGACCGAGGCCGATACCTTCGCTGCTCCAGATCTGGCACATGGCGTCGCTGAAGCTGTCATCTCCCAGCGCGGTGACGTAGTCGACCTGGGCCTTGTCGCCCATGGCGCGGGACAGATACACCGCCGTGTTCAGGGTGTCGCCGCCGAAACTTTGCTGCAGGCTGCCGTCGGCACGCTGCTGCAGTTCGATCATGCACTCGCCGATCAGGGCAATGCGCGGGGTGTTCGGGCCCAAGGGGCTTAGGGTGGTCATGTTGTGGTGTCTCTGGTTGATCGCTGGTGTCTGGACGGGCGCTTTCGCGAGCAGGCTCGCTCCCACAATTTGGAATGCATTCCCCTGTGGAAGCGAGCCTGCTCGCGAATGGCCGCGACTCGGTCTCAAGCTTTAGAAACAGGTCTCCATGCTCTCGATCACTGACAACTGCTCATCCACCAGCAACCCCACACGCCACTTGTCGAACGTCAGGCACGGGTGCGACGTACCAAAGGAAATGATGTCACCCACACGCAATTCAACGCCCGGCGCCACCGTCATGAACGCGTGCTGATCCATCACCGCCGTGACTTTGCACGCACCGACATCCTCGCCCAGCGCCGGCACCACACCGGCCCTGTAACGCAACAACGGCACCGGCAAACCGGCATCGAACGCAACATCACGCTTGCCCAGTGCGATCACCGCGAAGCCCGGCTCGGGCAGCGACTGCACGTGCGCCCAGACTTCCAGCGCCGGGCGCAAGCCCTCGTGCAGATCACTGCGACGATCAAGCACGCAGCACTGCGCTTCCTTGTAAATGCCATGGTCATGGGCCACGTAACTGCCGGGACGCAACACACTGAGGAAACGTCCGGATGCGTTTTGTGCCTCGAACGATTCGGCAATCAGGTCGTACCACGCCGAACCCGAGGCAGTGATGATCGGCTTACCGATAGCGAACGCGCCGCTGTCTTGCAATTGCACCGCCAGGCGCACCAGTGACGCGGCAAATTCACGAATGCCACTGACCGCGTGATCACCGTGAATCACCCCTTCGTAACCTTCAATGCCGGTCAGGGCCAGCGCCGGTTGCGCGGTGATCGCCTTGGCCAGTTCGATGACTTCCTGTTCGCTGCGGCAACCGCAACGCCCGCCGACTACGCCGTATTCGATCATCACGTTCAGCTTCACCCCACGCGTGGCGAAGTAGGCGCCGAGATCCGCGACGTTGTCCGGGTGATCGACCATGCAGTAAAAATCGAACGACGGATCGGCGAGCAGATCGGCAATCAGCGCCATGTTCGGCGTGCCAACCAGTTGGTTAGCCATCAGCACCCGGCGCACACCATGGGCGTAAGCGGCGCGAGTCTGGGTCGCGCTGGCGAGGGTGATGCCCCAGGCACCGGCGTCGAGCTGACGCTTGAACAGTGCCGGGGTCATGCTGGTTTTTCCGTGAGGCGCAAGCTGCGCGCCGCTGTCGCTGACAAACTTCTGCATCCAGCGGATGTTGTGCTCCAGCGCTTCGCGGTGCAGCACCAGCGCCGGCAGGCTGACGTCGCGTACCAGTTGCGCGCCGATGGCGGCGTCGCCCTTTTCCACAGCAGTATTGATGGCAGTCGTCATGGTCGAACTCCTCACTTTCGCGGCCGCAGGCAGCCGTGGTTATTCGTTGATGCGCCGGGCGAGGCTGTTGGCGCTCTCGATCAGCACTCGGCGATAGTCGTTGTAATTGTTCTTCGCATCGGCCCGCGGGGCGACGATGCACAAAGTGCAAATCGCTACGCCTTGAGGGTCTTTGACCGGCGCGGCGAAGCAGTGGGTAAAGGTGTCGGCGACGCTGTCGAAGGAAAAGAATCCATCGATACCCGCCTGACGGATTTCCGCGAGAAAACGCTCCAGCGGCAGACGTTCGCCATCGGGCAGGATGAAGTCGTCTTCGTCGATCAGGTCGATGATCTGTTGATCGCTCAAGTGCGCGAGCAACAGACGCCCGGAAGCCGTCCACGGGATGGGGGCGTTTTCACCGATGTCGGAGGAAATGCGGAAATGCCGCTCGCCCTCCTTCATCAACGCCACTGTGTATTTACGGCCGTTGAGCAGGCACATCTGCGCGGTTTCATGGGTCTGGCTGACGATCTCCTGCAAGGCGTGATCGGCCTCGCGGCTGAGGTCGAAATGACGCAAATGCGCCTGACCGAGAAAATACAACTGCCGGCCCAGATAGACATGACCGTCCTTGCCCACCGGCTCCAGAATTCGTCGCTCGAGCAGCGACGCGACCAGTTCGTAGACCGTGGATTTCGGGCTGCCGATGCCGTTGGCGATGTCGTTGGGGCGCAGCGGCTGGCCGATCTCCTTGAGGAAATCGAGGATATCGAACGCCCGGTCCAGACCGCGTGCCCGGCGTTTGATGGTGTCTTCGGTCATTTCAGTGGTTCCCATTCAAAGTCGCCGGATGGTAACTGGCCCTTGGTGTTGTGTCAGTTGGATTGCTGCCCTCACCCCCCGCCCTCTCCCTGAGGGAGAGGGAGCCTGACTGTATCGATGCACATGTCATGGTCAGCCGCCAAAATCTGCATCGATGGAGATCAGTCCCCTCTCCCAGAGAGAGCCTGGCCGTATCGATGTAAATGTAAGCGTCATACGCAAAATCCACATCGATACAGATCAGTCCCCTCTCCCTTGGGAGAGGGTTAGGGTGAGGGGTTGCGGCCTAAGCAACACAGCAATTTTCAAGCCTTCTTCTTGTACGCGATGCAGTCGATCTCGACCTTGCAATCGACCATCATGCTCGCCTGCACACAGGCCCGCGCCGGTGCGTGTTCAGGTTTGAAGTACTCGCCGAAAACCTTGTTGAAACTGCTGAAATCACGCGGATCATCCAGCCACACCCCGGCACGCACGACATCTTCCAGGCCATAACCGGCCTCTTCGAGAATCGCGATCAGGTTCTTCATGGTCTGATGGGTCTGCTCGACGATGCCGCCGACAATAATCTCGCCATCCACCGCTGGCACCTGGCCGGACACATGCAGCCAGCCATCCGCTTCAACGGCGCGAGCGAAGGGACGTGGCTGACCGCCAGCGGCGGTGCTGCCGGTGCCGTAACGCGTAATGCTCATGGGTACTTCTCCTGATTACAAAACGAAAGTTAAAACCGCGTGCTCTTGAGAAACTCAGCCAGACGCGGCGATTGCGGGCGCTCGAACAGTTCCTTGGGAGGCCCCTGCTCTTCGATCCGCCCCTGATTCATGAAAACGATTTTGTCCGAGACCTCGAAGGCGAAACGCATCTCGTGGGTCACCAGCAGCATGGTCATGCCGTCTTCGGCCAGGCCCTTGATCACGTTGAGCACTTCGCCAACCAGTTCCGGGTCGAGGGCCGAAGTGACTTCATCAAACAGCATCAGGCTCGGGTTCATCGCAATCGCCCGGGCGATCGCGACGCGCTGTTGCTGACCGCCGGACAACTGACCGGGAAAGTGATTGCGCCGCTCCAGCAAGCCGACGCGCTCCAGCCACTTTTCCGCGAGGACGACGGCTTCGTCCTTGTGCATTTTCTTCACCTTGAGCAAGCCCAGGGTGACGTTCTGCAACGCGGTCAAATGCGGGAACAGGTTGAACTGCTGGAACGCCATGCCGGTCATCGCACGATGGCGGGCGATAACTTTTTCGGCATGCCGCACTCGCTTGCCGTTGACCTCGTCATAGCCGATGGATTCGCCGTCGAGCAGGATCTGTCCGCCCTGGAATTCTTCGAGCATGTTCACGCAACGCAGCAGCGTGGTTTTACCCGAACCGCTGGAACCGATCAGCGTCACCACGTTGCCGCGCTGCATGCTCAGATCGACACCTTTGAGCACTTCTACTGCGCCGTACTGTTTGTGCAGGCCACGGATGTCCAGCAACGCCTGATTCTGTGGAGAAACTTGAGCTTGAGTCATGGCAGGGCCACCCGCTTTTCAATGTGCCGGCCGAGTAATTCGATGCCGTAGTTGATGACGAAGAACAGAAAACCGGCGAACAGATAAAACTCCAGGGTCATGAAGTTCCGGGCGATGATCTGTTGCGTGCTGAGCAGCAATTCGGCCACGCCGATCACCGAGAGCAAGGTCGAGGCCTTGACGATTTCGGTGGACGAGTTGACCCAGGTCGGCAGGATCTGCCGCAGTGCCTGGGGTAACAACACATAACCGAGGGATTGATAAAACGTCAGGCCGATGGCTTTGCTCGCCTCCATCTGCCCGCGCGGCAAGGCTTGCAGCGCACCCCGCACGATTTCAGCGACGTGGGAGCCGCAGAACAGCGTCAGCCCCAAGGCCCCGGCCTGAAATGCGCTGATCTGCCAGCCGAGTGCCGGCGCCATATAGAAGCAGGCCAGTACCAGCACAAACACCGGCGTGCCGCGAATCAGATCGACGTAAAACCGAAACGGTGCGCGCATCCAGAACTTGCCGTACGTCAGCACCAACCCGGTAATAACGCCGAGCATCGTGCCGAGCAGAATCGCGAGCGCCGACACTTGCACGCTGGTCAAAAAACCCTGCCACAGTGGCTCGCGTGCGACCCACAACTCATGTAACCAACTGGGAGATTCGTACATCGCAGCCTCCTATCGGCGGATCGCCAGACGCTGCTCGAGGTAGCGCAGCAGCATGGCAATGAGGTAACAGGCCGCGACATACAACGCCGTGGTCACCAGCCAGGTTTCAATCACCCGGTAGCTCTCGACGTTAATCTTGCGCGCGTAATAGGTCAGCTCCGGCACCGCGATCGCGGCAGCCAGCGAGGTGTCCTTGAACAGCGAAATGAAGTTGTTCGACAGCGCCGGCAAGACGTTGCGCAACATCACCGGCACGGTGACGTAGGCCTTGACCTGCCACTCGCCGAGACCGATCGCCAGCCCGGCTTCACGCTGCCCGTTGGGGATGCTCAGCAAGCCGCCACGGAACACTTCGGTCAGGTACGCCCCGGCATACAACGACAGCGTGATGATGAACGAGGGAATCTTGTCCAGACGAATGCCCAGGCTTGGCAGCGCAAAGTAGATCAACAGAATCAACACCAGAATTGGCGTGTTACGCACCACCGTGACGTACACCGAAGCCAGCACCCGCAAGGCGCGATGCTTCGACAGCAAGGCAAACGCCATCAGCAGGCCGATCACGCAGCCGATGGCGATCGACACCAGCGCCAGTTCGAGGCCCAGACCGAGCCCCGCCAGCAAGGTGTCGAAATCGCGCCAGACGGCGGCAAAGTTCAACTGATAGTTCATGGTCAGCAGTACCTTGAGCGGGGCGACTTTAATCGCCCCACTCTCACGGGATCATTTGAATTCGACTGGGAAACCAATTGCTGGCGAAGGCAGATCTACACCGAACCATTGCTTGAACGACGCCGCATAAGTCGGGAATTCAACGCCGGTCATGGCTTCATGCAGCGCGGTGTTGACGAAGTTCAGCCAGTCCTGATCGCCGCGTTTCACCGCGCACGCATAGGTTTGCGGGCTCCACGCATAGCTTGGGCTGCGGTAGCGGCCAGGGTTCTGCACCATCAGGTATTTGACCGAGGATTGGTCGGTGGCGGCGGCATCGGCGCGGCCGGAGTTCACCGCCTGGTACATCAGGTCGACGCTGTCGTACTGATCGACTTTGGCTTTCGGCAGTGCCTGATGCACCAATTCTTCGGCATAGACGTTTTGCAGTACTGCCACAGTGACGCTGTCTCCGGCGGCTTGCAGGTCTTCGATTTCCTTGTACTTGCTGTTGTTCGGCAGCAACAGGCCAACGCCTTCGCGGTAGTACGGCAGGGTGAACGCCACTTGTTGCGCGCGGCTGGCGGTAACGGTGATGAACTGGCAGCTCATGTCGACCTTGTCGGTCAGCAGATTGGGAATCCGCGCATCGGACGACTGCACCACGAACTCGACTTTGCTCGGATCATTGAACAGACCTTTGGCGACGATCCGCGCAATGTCGATATCAAAGCCCTGCAACTTGCCGTCCGCGCCCTGAAAGTGCCACGGCGCATTGGTGCTGCCGGTGCCCACGATCAATTTGCCACGGGCCAGAACACTGTCGAGTTTGCTGTCGGCTGCCTGGGCCATACCCATGACAGCGGACGAAGCCGCAAGAACAAAAACACACGCTTTGAACAACGAAGGACGGCGATGCATGGCAAGCACTCCAGAATGGTGTTTATTCCGCTATACCGGAACACGGTTTGTTACTACGGAATAGACAGCAGAAAGTGTGCCACAGGATTGTTGGGGAATCTGTAGTGGAATTAAAAGTTTTCGAAATCAAAGAGATGCAGAAAAAGACAATGGCGCTGTTACCAAAGACACCATGAAGACTCGCTACCGTTGGCTACACACGCCGGGTATTCGCGCCACATTGCGGGGCGCATGACACAAAACAATGCGCGTGACACCTGTCAACTCTGACAGTAGGCGTGCGGAGCGCGCTGGATTACCGTTTAGTGAAACAGCGACAACTGAAAAGGAGATTCTCATGAGCGCGAATATCCCTCTCGCCACGTTGCCCCCCACCTATCGCAAAACCCTGAAAACCTGGCGCCCAGTAATCCTTTATTTCGCTAACGAACATTGCCCCGCCTGCGAGTGGGCCGGGCCGATTTTTCGCCAGACGGCCGAGCCATACCGGCATCGCGCCAATATCTACATGCTCAATACCAGCGAAACTGCACGTCATCCGCTGGTGACCGAGACGCCAACCGTGCTGTTTTACAAGAACGGCAGGCTGGTGAAAAAACTCAAAGGCATCGGCACTGAAGAAACCCTCGCACGGGATTTCACCGAGCACATCGGCAAGACCAAAGCGCCCGTTGCCGCCCGTAAAAAAACGCATGATCTGCCCTGGCTGCGTCAGACACTTCGTACTCTGTGCACGGTTGCACGTGCGCACCTGCGGAGTCAGTGCTGAACAGGCTGAAGGTTCCGAAGCCGGGTTAACCAAAAAGTCGCAGGGAGGGATAAGGACATGACGAATTTGATCAGGAATGGCGAGTTCTACGAAGGCGAGAAAGACTGGTCAGTGAGCCATCCAGATCAGGTGAAATTCAACGAGGATGACTGCAGGATCACTTCACCCGGATACATCAGTCAGGACGTCATTTTCCAATCTGAAGCCGAAGAATATGCGCTGTCCGCCAGAATCAAGACTGCATCCGGCTCCACGGCTCGCGTGATATTGACGCTACATCCTGCTGGCGACGAACTTGAGTTGGCGCTGACAGACGATCCAAACTGGCAAGTGCGAACCGACTGGATCCTCGCGCCAGCCGGCACGACCGGCGCCACAGTCAGACTCCAGACAGACGGAGCAAACAGCGTCGCCGCCGCGCAATTTGGCAGTCTGGTGCTACTGAGTCTGGAGACTAGAGAACCGAAAAACACCCTTGAGCGAATCGTGGTGTAGTGGAGATCCCTGTTCGGTGTCAGGGGATAAATCCAGCTTCCTGTTCTCTTGTTTGAAGCGCACTCATTCGAGCAGTGACGTCGAAAGCCGGAAGTAAAAACGCCCAAGGAACAGCAGGCAGTGGTACGTCAGGATGAACAATGGATCAACCCAAGCATTCGCGAGCAGGCTCACTCCCACATTTGAAACGCATTCCAATGTGGGAGCGAGCTTGCTCGCGAAGTGGCCGGCACGTTTCGTAGAGAACTCAAGGATTACGCTGGCGCGCGCTCCAAAAGCACCCGCGTCACCCGCCGCTCTTCCACCGCTTTGACCGTCATGTGCCAGCCTTCAAGTTCCAGACGATCACCAATGACCGGGAGACGATCAAGAAGGCTCATCACCAACCCGGCCATGGTCTGATAGTCCTCGGTCGGCTTGGCGCCAAACCCGGTGCGTTGACGCACACGCGCAAGGTTCAACGCACCACTGACCATAAACCCGCCGTGCTCCTCGACCACGTCGGGGCCTTCGATTTCGCTGGCATCGGGCAACTCACCGGCAATCGATTCGAGGATGTCGGTCATGGTCAACACACCAACAAAATCACCGAACTCGTTGACCACAAAAGCAATGTGCGTCGAGGCGGCGCGCATTTGCTCCAGTGCGTTGAGGATCGAATAGCTGTCGAGCAAATTGATGGTCTTGCGCGCCAAGTGTTCCAGGTTCGGCTCGGTGCCGGCCAGGTATTCCTTGAGCAGTTCCTTCTTGTGCACGAAGCCCAACGGCTCATCCACCGCACCGTTGCGAATCAACGGCAGACGCGAATAGGACGAGTGCATCAAGCGGGTTCGAATCGCCTCGCGGTCATCGGCCAGATCAATCGTGTCGACATCGGCGCGCACGGTCATCAGCCCGCGAATCGGGCGCTCGGCCAGTTGCAGTACGCCGCTAATCATCACCCGCTCGCGCCGGTCGAACAGTTCGGCAATTGGCGCGTCACCGTCGTCGAGCAGATCGGAAATTTCCTCGCCAACCTCCTCCGCCGCCAGTTTGCGCCCGCCCAGCAAACGCATGACCGCGTGAGCCGTGCGCTCGCGTATCGGCCGTAAACCCTGCATCGAGCGCTTGCGGCGTGCCCGGGCGATCTGGTTGAACACCTCGATCAGAATCGAGAAACCGATGGCGGCGTACAGATAACCTTTCGGAATGTGGAAGCCCAGACCTTCGGCCGTCAGGGCAAAACCGATCATCATCAGGAAGCCCAGACACAGCATGATCACCGTCGGGTGCGCGTTGACGAAGCGCGTCAGCGGCTTGCTGGCGACAATCATCAAGCCGATCGAGATGATCACCGCGATCATCATCACCGCCAGTTCATCGACCATGCCCACCGCCGTGATCACCGCATCGAGCGAGAACACCGCGTCGAGCACCACGATCTGCGCGACGATCGGCCAGAACATGGCATAAGCGCTGTTGGTCGTGCGTTCGCCGACGTGACCTTCAAGGCGTTCGTGCAATTCCATGGTGGCCTTGAACAGCAGGAACACGCCACCGAACAACATGATCAGGTCACGGCCGGAGAAGCTCTTGTCGAACACCTCGAACAACGGCTGCGTGAGGGTGACCAGCCAGGAAATACTCGCCAACAGGCCAAGACGCATGATCAGCGCCAGCGACAGGCCGATAATCCGTGCACGATCACGTTGATGCGGCGGCAATTTATCCGCGAGGATTGCGATGAACACCAGGTTGTCGATACCCAGCACCAGTTCCAGCACGATCAAAGTCAACAAGCCTAACCAGGCCGTGGGATCCGCTAACCATTCCATAAAACGTCTCTATCTCTCTCGATTGATTCAGGCTGCCGGACACGGCAAAGCGCAACGCAAAGGCTCTGGGGCCGCGTTAGCAACGATAGTCGGGTGTCGGAAAACTGGATGCTGCGAGTGCGTCAAGACCGCGCCATGGCGCGAGGGGAAGCTGAAACTGGGAGGCTCCGAGAGGGTGTTCATGTAGATCCTGAATGAAAAGTGGCCTTGGAGCGTACAGGCTTTGGGAACATTTCCTACAGCGGCAAATCATTTCAAAATCTGTAATCCGCCCCGAATACCTCTGTAGGAGCTGCCGCAGGCTGCGATCTTTTGATTTTGATTCTTAAAAACAAGATCAAAAGATCGCAGCCTTCGGCAGCTCCTACAGTACGGTTTCAGCGTCCGGCAAAACGCAGCCGGGACAACTGCCGCAAATCCCCCTCGACGTAGTAATCGTTGGTCCAGCGATCATCCACGGCCAATGGACTCACCTGCTTCAACGCCAGTTTCTTCGCGAAATAGCGAAACCGGTAATGCTCGTAAAATCGCAGCAGCTCCAGCCCGTAACGATCCGCCAGATCGGTGTCGCCGCGAATGATCAGGTAGTTTTCATCGTTGCCATTGCTGGCCGAAGCGCTGAGGTTATGGCTGCCACTGATGATGGTCGGCGTATCGGTGGTGAAGTCGGTGACCACCGCTTTGGTGTGCACCAGCAGATTGCCTTTCTGACCTTTCATGTTCTCGCGCAGCCAGCCTTCCAGACCGGTATTGAGCAAAGCGGTGGCGGCGAATTCGGCGCTGCGGTCGGCGTGAAACCCGGTGATGCGGCTGGCGGTGTTTTGCAGGCCATAACGCAAAATGTCGTCGTGGGGCTGGCCAAGCAAGGCATTAAGGATCGCGTCCGGCAGCGAGAACGCGGTGACGAACAGCACGTCCTTTTTTGCCGCGCTGATGATGTTCTCGAACGCCTGCAGGTCAGCCCCGCCGGTACGCGGTGAAAACCCGGTAAATAACGGCTGCTGCGGATTCATCGGATTGTGTTCGGTGATCCAGTCACGGGTTGCACCGACGTCGTCCGGCTGCACCCAGATCTGCTCGAACGTCTGCTGATAACTCGCGGCGATCGATTCATCGTCCAGCACATGCACCACGTTGGCCTGCCGGTAGACCCCGTTGGCGGTGAAATTAGTGCTGCCACACAGAACCGCTTCAGGGTGATGCTCACCACTGACACCGACGCGACTGAGGACCATGAATTTGTTGTGAAAGATGTTATGGGTCACTCGCCCGCGTTTGCTCGCCGCAGGCAGTGCCGCCAGACTCGCTTCGTTGATTGTGGTGTCTTCATCGTCCGGCCGGGCGTGGTAGAGCACCCGCACCTTCACGCCCCGCGCGAACGCCGCGTTCACCGCTACGACGATCGCCTGCAATTGATATTCGTAGATGGCAATGTCCAGCGCCCATTGGCCATCGACGGCACGCTCGATAAAACCCAGCAAGCGCCCGAGCAAGCCGTTTTCCAGCCACTGACGGGGCGCATCGGGCCAGGCTTCGATGGGCATGTTTTTATTGGCGCTGATCTGCGCGTCGAGATCGGGAAACTTGCGCTGGAACGCCTGACTGGCAGCAACGGCTCGATTGAAATTCACGCTTTGGTTGCTCGGCTGGCCGTCATCGGAAGTGATCGTCAGCTCCAGCGACTCGCCCAACTGCACGGCATCGGCCGTGCCGTAGGCCAGATGCACGCGATAGTGGAGGGTCATGCCCGGATTGACCGCGTAATCCGCCCAGCGAAATTTCTGCAGCGGCGCGGTATCGCTTGGTGTGGCGTGGAACTGGGGAAAGGTGTGAGCCTTATTCGGGAAGGTCAGGCTGTTGAACAGGAACAACCAGGGTTTGGCGCCCTGCTGCTTTTCGATGGCAAATCCCAGCAGGCCTTTGCGCCGGGGTTCGGCCAGATCCATGGCCAGCAGCACGCCGTTGGTGCCGGCGTAGGCTTTGACGCGGAAGTCGTCTTGAGGGTTTTTGACCAGAACGCGCATCGCTCACTCCTTGTGATTGGGCTGGGTGCAGCATAGAGCAGGGATGCGGGTTTTGAGTGTTCGGTTCTAGACCGGGTCGATGCAATCGCGAGCAGGCTCACTCC
>NZ_AKJR01000163.1:12132-19558 GCF_000282235.1 Pseudomonas sp. GM24
GGAGTGAGCCTGCTCGCGAAGACGGTAGAACAATCGCCGAAAAGGTTAGAGAGAAATCAGCTCATCAATGTGTCGATACTCGGATCCCAACGCTGAAGCCAGATCCCGTGCCCGACCCAACCGGATCGGCCCGCGCTCGATATCGATCAACAACCCCGGACACGCTAGCGCCGGTAATCCCGACCACTGTTTCAAACGCCCATCGGTCACCACCAACAGCCGCTGCTGCTCGACGGGAAAACGCTTGCGGCGCACCGCCAGCCATTGCTCTGCCTGCGCCAGTGCCGCCAGCAACGGCGTGCCACCGCCAGCGCCCAACGCCTCCAGCCAGCTATGCAAACTGCTGGAGGCCTTCAACCCTTGCACCTGCCATTTCGGCGCCGAGCCGCTGGCCGTCAACAAGGCCAGGCGCGCCCGTTGGCGATAGGCGTCATCGAACAGTTGCGCGAGCAGGCCTTTGGCATCGCTCAAGGCCTGATGACGCCGCGTCGAGGCGGAGGCATCGACGATCACCAGCCACAGCTCATGCGGCGAGCGTGTGCGCAGTTGAAACAGCAGATCTTCACGAACCCGAGGACGCCCCTTGAGCAACGTGCCCGGCCAGTTCACCGTACCGCTGCGGGCCGTATGGCGCTTGCCCTGACGTCCGTTGTCCAGCCGTCCGGCGCGGGGTCTGGCATTCGCCCCCGCATCGGATCGGGGGCGAATGCCTAAGGCTTTTTTGGCCAGCTCGGCACTTCGCGGCGGGCGCCGGTGGCGAGCGCCGGCGCCGGCATGTCACCCCACTGGCCCTGCCCTTCGCTCGGTGATGCCTGAGTCTCGGCCGGCGCCTGAGCCGGTTGTTGCGGACTCGATGGCGCTTGCTCACGGCGCCGATGGCGCAGGGCAAACTCGGCCACGGCGTCGATGTCTTCCTCGCCAATCACCGCAGCCCCGCGCCATGCCGCGTGAGCACGAGCGGCGCGTAACCAGACCAGGTCGGCACGCAGTCCATCGACGCCGGCAGCAAAGCAACGCTCGGTGATCTGCGCCAGTGCGGCATCGTCCAGCGCAATATTGGCCAAGGCAGCGCGAGCATTTTCGCAACGCACACGCAGGGCTTGTTGCTCAGCTTCCCACTGCGTGCAGAACGCTTGCGGATCGCTGTCGAAATCCAGACGCCGACGGATGATCTGCCCGCGCTCGGTCGGCGCCGTGTGGCCACTGAGGGCAACGTTCAGGCCGAAGCGGTCAAGCAGTTGCGGACGCAGCTCGCCCTCTTCCGGGTTCATCGTGCCGATCAGCACGAACTTCGCCGAATGCCGATGGGAGATGCCGTCGCGCTCGATCAGGTTGGTGCCGCTGGCGGCAACGTCGAGCAGCAGATCCACCAGATGATCCGGCAGCAGATTGACTTCATCGACGTAGAGCACGCCGCCGTCAGCCTTGGCCAGTACGCCCGGCGAAAACTGCGCTCGCCCCTCGCTGAGGGCGGCGTCGAGGTCGAGGGTGCCGACCAGGCGTTCTTCAGTCGCACCCAGCGGCAAGGTGACAAATTGACCGCTGGCGAGCAGGTCGGCCAAACCACGGGCCAGGGTGGATTTGGCCATGCCACGCGGGCCTTCGATCAGCACACCGCCGATTTTCGGGTCGATGGCGGTGAGGCACAGGGCGAGTTTCAGGTCATCGGCACCGACCACGGCGGAGAGCGGGAAATGCGGGGTGTCGGTCATTTGGGTTTTCTCTGTCGTGGTCGTGGATGTACTTGGCATTGTGGGGTGTCAGTCGGGGTGGCCCTCACCCTAGCCCTCTCCCGGAGGGAGAGGGAACTGATCGAGGTGTTCTTTCAAGGTACGCCGACCTGATTTATCGAGTTGAACTCAGACTCCAAGCCAACAAAAATCGGCTCCCTTTCCCCCTTCCCCCCATACTCCCCTGGGGGAGAGGGAACTGATTGCGGTGCTCTTTCGAGTTACGCCGACCTGGATTATCGAGTCGACTTCGATTCTGAACAGCACACAAATCGGCTCCCTTTCCCCCTCGCCCTCTTGGGGGAGAGGGCTGGGGCGAGGGGGTGACTTTCCTGAGGACGCTACATATCTTCCTCAATATCCAGCAGCAGATTTTCCAGTGCTTCCTTATAAGCCCCCGGCTCCTGCCACATCCCCCGCTGTTGAGCCTCCAACATGCGCTCGGTCATGTCCCTCAGCGCATGCGGATTATGCTCGCGAACAAACTCCCGAGTCGCCGGGTCGAGCAAGTAGGCATCGGCCAGCAAAGCGTACTGATGATCATCGATCAACTGTGTCGTGGCATCGAACGCGAACAGATTATCCACCGTCGCCGCCATCTCGAACGCGCCTTTATAGCCATGACGCTTGACCCCGTCGATCCATTTCGGATTGGCCGCCCGTGAGCGAATCACCCGGTTCAGTTCTTCTTTCAAGGTGCGAATCTTCGGCAGGTCCGGTTGACTGTGATCGCCGTGATAACTCGCCGCCGCTTCGCCGCGCAGGGTTTCCACGGCAGCAAGCATGCCGCCCTGGAACTGGTAGTAATCATTGGAATCAAGCAAGTCGTGCTCGCGGTTGTCCTGATTTTGCAGCACCGCCTGGACCTGACTCAGGCGCTGGACGAACTGCTCGCGGGCGGCCGTACCTTCGTCGGCACCGCCATAGGCGTAAGCGCCCCAGTTCAGATAAACCTCGGCCAGATCGTCGCGGCTCTGCCACAAACGGCCATCGATCGCGCCCTGCACGCCTGCGCCGTAGGCACCGGGTTTGGCGCCGAAGATCCGCCAACCGGCCTGACGCCGTGCGGTGTCCGCATCGACGCCCGACTGCAACAGTGCCTCGCGCTCGGCCCGTACTTTGGCGGCCAATGGGTTGAGATCGTCCGGCTCGTCCAGTGCCGCTACCGCCTGCACCGCCGCATCGAACAGGCGAATCAGGTTAGCGAACGCATCGCGGAAAAATCCGGAAACCCGCAACGTGACATCGACGCGCGGGCGGTCGAGCAGACTCAGCGGCAGAATTTCGAAATCGTCAACGCGCTGACTGCCAGTGGCCCACACCGGACGCACGCCCATCAACGCCATGGCCTGGGCGATGTCGTCGCCACCGGTGCGCATGGTTGCCGTGCCCCAGACCGATAAACCGAGCTGGCGCAGGTGATCGCCGTGGTCCTGGAGATGGCGTTCGAGAATCAACGTCGCCGACTGGAAACCGATGCGCCACGCGGTGGTGGTCGGCAAGTTGCGTACGTCGACCGAGTAGAAGTTGCGCCCGGTGGGCAGCACGTCGAGGCGGCCACGGCTCGGTGCGCCACTCGGGCCAGCAGGGACGAAACGACCGCTGAGGGCGTCGAGCAGGCCGCGCATTTCGGCAGGGCCGCAGGCATCGAGGCGTGGGGCGACGACTTCGCGCAGATTCTCGACTATTGCACTGACTTCAGCCCAACGCGGTCCTTGTAGGAGTGAGCCTGCTCGCGATGGCGGTGTGTCAGGCAAATTCGTATCGAATGACACTCCGCTATCGCGAGCAGGCTCACTCCTACAAGGGGATTGCAGCGTCTGGGAAATCAGTTGCGTGGCAAACAGTTCGAGGCGTTCGCGGGTGTCGCCGGCGCTGCGCCAGACTTCATCGCTTTGCGATTGCAGCTCTGCGGGGCGCGGGCCGGTCCATGGATCGGCTAGCGCGCAATCGAGCGGATCGAAACCGAGTTCAAAGGCTTTGGCCAACGCGCGCAGCAGACTCGACTGCGCGCCCTTGCCGTCTCCGCGTGGAATGCGCAGCAGCGCCAGCAACGTATCAATGCGCAATCGCCCGCTCGGTGACTCGCCAAAAATGTGCAAGCCATCGCGAATCTGCGATTCCTTCAGATCACACAAATACGTATCCAGACGCGGCAGCCAGATCGCAGCATCGGCGTCGCTGTACAGCCCGGCATCAAGCTGCAATTCACGATCGATCTGCGTCTCGCGCACCAATTGCAGAATGTCGCGCTGCAACTCGCGGGCGCGGCGAGGATCGAGCAGTTGTGCTTCGTAATACTCGTCAGCCAGCAGTTCCAGATTGCGCAGCGGCCCGTAGGTTTCGGCGCGGGTCAGCGGCGGCATCAGGTGGTCGATGATCACCGCTTGCGTGCGGCGCTTGGCCTGGGCGCCCTCACCCGGGTCGTTGACAATAAACGGATAAATGTTCGGCAGCGGCCCGAGCAACGCATCCGGCCAGCAATTCTCCGAAAGACCAACACCTTTGCCCGGCAGCCACTCAAGGTTGCCGTGCTTGCCAACGTGAATCACACCGTGCGCGCCGTAGGTGTTGCGCAGCCAGAAATAGAACGCCAGATAAGCGTGCGGTGGTACCAGATCCGGGTCGTGATAGACCGCACTCGGGTCAACCTGATAACCACGCGCCGGTTGAATGCCGACGAAGGTCAGGCCGAAGCGAATGCCGGCGATCATCATGCGCCCGTCGCGGCACATCGGATCGTTTTGCGGCGCGCCCCAGCGTTCAACCACCGCCGCACGATTGGTTTCGGGCAAGGCGTTGAACATCGTCAGGTAAGCGTCCATCGCCAGGCTTTGTTGGCAGGGGCGCAGATCAATGGTGTCGAGATCGTTGCTGACGCCGCCGAGCAATTGCTGGATCAACTCGGTGCCGCTGCCCGGCAATTCTGCGGTGACCGGATAGCCCTCAGCCTGCAACGCACGCAGGATGTTCAGTGCCGCTGCCGGCGTGTCGAGGCCGACGCCGTTGCCGATGCGTCCATCACGGGTTGGGTAGTTGGCGAGAATCAGCGCGATGCGTTTTTCGCCATTCGGCACCCGCGCCAGATCGATCCAGCGCCGCGCCAGTTCAGCGACAAAATCCATGCGCTCGGGTTGCGCGCGATAGCAGACCACGTCGGACTGACTGCGCTCGCTGCGCCAGGCCAGATCCTTGAAGCTGATCGGTCGGCTGATGATGCGTCCGTCGAGTTCCGGCAAGGCAATGTGCATGGCCAGATCCCGCGGCCCCAGGCCTTGCTCGCTGGCGCGCCAGCCAGGCTCGTTGTCCTGCGCGCAGATCGCCTGGATCACCGGAATATTGCGGCGAAACGGCCGCAAGTGCGGCGCTTCAGGGCTGGATTGAGCGAAGCCAGTGGTGTTCAAAATCACCCCAGCCTCGACTTCATCCAGCCAATCCTCGACCACCGTCAGGCAGCCGGGTTCTTTCAGACTGGCCACCGCGATCGGCAACGGATTAAGCCCCGCCGCCTGCAAGCGCTGGCAGAAAACATCGATAAAAGCAGTGTTCGCCGCCTGCAGATGCGAGCGGTAAAACAGCACCGCCGCAACCGGGTTTTCGGGCAGCCATTCGGCTTGCCAGTCACTCAGTGCGGCGGAGGTTTTATTGGGGTGGTAAATCGCCGTGCGCGGCAGGGTCTGCGGTTCTTCCCAGGCGTAATCGCGGGCGAGCCAACGGCTGGCCAGACAGCGGAAGAAGTCCAGCGCATTGCCCAAGCCGCCCTGACGCAAAAACTGCCAGAGCCGGTCGCGATCTTCGGCGTTGACAGTGCTCAAGTCGCTGAGCTCCGGATCGGGACGGTCATCGCCCGGCACCAGAATCAACTGCACGCCACGCTCGGACAACTCAACCAGACGCTCAACGCCATAACGCCAATAGGCAATGCCACCGTGCAACGAAATCAGAATCACCTTGGCGTGACGCAGCACTTCATCGACATACAGATCGACCGAGGCGTGATTCTGCACCTGCATCGGATTGGCCAGGCGCAGGCTCGGGTAATCCTCGGGCAACTGCTGCGCGGCCTCGGCGAGCAGCGCCAGGCTGGAGTCGCCGCTGCACAGGATCACCAGTTCGGCGGGGGTTTGGCCAAGGTCGGCAATGTTGTCATCCGAGACGAAACCGCCGGGCTGGGTCCTGAGCAGGTGCATGGCTTAAACGCTGAGCGCGGCGCGCAGTTGCGCTTCGAGTTGGGCGGCGTCGAGTTCCTGGCCGATCAGCACCAGACGTGTCACGCGCGCTTCATCGGCGCCCCACTGACGGTCGAAATGCTTGTCGAAACGCGTACCCACACCCTGGATCAGCAGGCGCATCGGCTTGTTCGGAATGGCGGCGAAACCTTTGACCCGGAGGATGCCGTGCTTGACCACCAGTTTTGTCAGTGCGTCGAGCAGCAGGCTTTCATCGGCTTGCGGCAGTTCGATGGAGATCGAATCGAAGGCGTCGTGATCGTGGTCATCGTGGTCGTCATCGCCTTCACCGTGGTGGTGATCGTGATGGCTGTGGCGGCTGTCGATGTGTTCTTCGGATCCGGCGCCGAGGCCGATCAGCACGTCCAGCGGCAGACGACCGTTGCTGGCTTCGATGATTTTCACCGCTGGCGGCAGTTCTTCGGCGACTTCAGCGCGAACGCGAGCCAGATCTTCCGGGCTGGTCTGGTCGGCCTTGTTGAGGATGACGAGGTCGGCGCTGGCCAGTTGGTCGGCGAACAGTTCGTGCAGCGGCGATTCGTGATCGAGGTTCGGATCGAGTTTGCGCTGGGCATCGACCTGATCCGGGAACGCAGCGAAGGTGCCGGCAGCGACGGCCGGGCTGTCGACCACAGTGATCACCGCGTCAACGGTGCAGGCGCTGCGGATTTCCGGCCACTGGAAAGCTTGTACCAACGGTTTCGGCAGGGCCAGGCCCGAGGTTTCGATGAGGATGTGGTCGAGGTCGCCACGACGGGCAACCAGTTCACGCATCACCGGGAAGAATTCTTCCTGAACGGTGCAGCACAGGCAGCCGTTGGCCAGCTCGTAAACGCGGCCGGTGGCTTCTTCTTCGGTGCAACCGATGGTGCATTGCTTGAGGATTTCACCGTCAATGCCCAACTCGCCAAACTCGTTGACGATCACCGCGATACGACGGCCCTGAGCGTTGTCGAGCATGTGCCGCAGCAGCGTGGTTTTGCCCGAACCGAGGAAGCCGGTGACGATGGTGACGGGGAGTTTGGCCAGTGTTTTCATCGGTATGCCCTTTGGCAAGCGGCGGGCATACGGGACGAGAACCGGCAACGCGCGTGCGTGCCCGGAGAGTTCGCCACCGGATCACCCCGCCCGGTTGAATTGAGAATCTGTGACGAGGCAGGTCTCCTGGCTGACGGCGTTCAGGCGCTGGGCCTGGCGTTTGCTGCGCCTTCCCGCGGGCTCATCAGTTGAGCTGGCAGTGGCGTGGCAGCGAACATCACCGTTCACAGTTGCGGGGGCAGCCGCGGCATTGACCGCGTTCCCTTCTTAGCTTCGGCGTGGGCCGAAGAACCTCGAAGGCGCAAGGCTACGCATCGTCTAAGGGTGGGTCAATGGGCGTTGAGATTTGGTTTTGGGGGCATATCCGTTGCTGCGGGTGCTGCCGCTGGCGGTTTCGCTCTTACAGCGAGTCCCTTTTTCAAACGCCAA
>NZ_AKJR01000164.1:0-7456 GCF_000282235.1 Pseudomonas sp. GM24
GCCTTCGGCAGCTCCTACATGAGATGGCGTTCCCCTGTAGGAGCTGCCGAAGGCTGCGATCTTTTGATTCAAAAAAGACAAACAAAAACGGCAGCCTCAAAGGGCTGCCGTTTTTTGTTTACCGCTGGATTTATGCCAGGTGCGAAAGCATTTCCTGAGCTTCTTTTTTCTGTGCCTCGCTCCCCTCACTGGCGACCTCGTTGAGGATGTCGCGTGCGCCGTCGCTGTCGCCCATGTCGATGTAGGCCTGAGCCAGATCAAGCTTGGTAGCGGCTTCATCAGTGCCAGCGAGGAAGTCGAAATCGTCTTCACCCAGATCACCACCGATTGCCGCATCGGCTTCGGTGAAGGTCGGCTCGGCAATGGTTTGCGACAGACGATCCAGCTCGGCGTTGACGTCATCCAGTTCGGCAGCGAACGCATCCGGCTCAGCCGCAGGATTGCTGTCCATTTCGTCGGCCAGCGACAGATCGAAATCGGCCGGCAGCTCCAGATCATCTTGTGGCACGTCAGCCACCACCGGCGGTTCAACTGGCGGCAGATCCTTCACGCCTTCGTCCAGATCCAGCAGGAAGTCATCGTCCGCCAGGTCAACCGCAGGCGCCGGTTCGGCACCCAGGTCCAGATCGAGGTCGAAGTCCGACAGATCATCCAGGTTCTCTTTGATATCGGTCTGCTGTTGCAGCACCGATTCGAAGCTCAGGTCGTCGTCCGCCGGGAATTCATCCAGCTCGACCGGCGCTTCAGGCTCAACCACCGGCGCCGGCTCAACCGGCGTGATGTTGTCGAGATCGTCCAGACTCAGATCAAACGCGCTGTCCAGATCGTCTTCCACAGGCGCTGGCGCCGGTGCTTCAGGCTCATCCAGCAGCAAATCCTTGACGTATTGCGCGTCCAGTTCGGCGGCCACGGCAGCAGCGGCCAGACCTGTCGCAGCGACGACGGCCATGGCCGGGAAGCGGCTTTTCAGCTCTTCGACCTTGGCGAAGTTGTCACCATTGGCCACCAGTTGACGCTCTTGACCGACGAACGCATCGCGGTCGCCCTGCTGACCGTAGACTTCCATCAGCTTCAGACGCAGATCACTGCGTTGCGGCTCCAGGCTGACGCCCTCTTCCAGCAGTGCAGCAGCCTGATTCAGGCGACCGGCGTTGATGTGCGACTGCGCCTTGTCGAGCACGTCATCCGAGCGCTCGGCGGCCGGCGCCACCAGCGGCGCCGCAATCGGTTCAGCCATCACGATCGGGGCAACTACCGGAGCCACTACGGGTGCCGGAGCAGGTGCCGGGGTGTTGAGCTTGACGCTCGCCGCCGGGGTTTCCAGACCTTCGAAGCTGCTTTCCGGCAGATCCTGCTCGGCGGAGAACTCTTGCTCTTCCGACAGAGCGCGGGCCATGCGCAGATGTTTCTCGGCTTCCTGCTGGGCCTTGCGGCGACGTGCCAGCAACAACAGCAGGAGCAGCAGAACCACTACACCGCCACCGACCAGACCCAACAGGATCGGATTGGTCAGCAGCTCATTGAAGGTTTTCTCGTCATCGACAGGCGGCTTCGGCGCCACCACTGGCTCGACGACTGGCGTTTCAGCCGGTGGCGCAATGGCGGACTCTGGCGTCGGCGCCGCTTCTGCCGGAGTGGCTGGCGGCGTGGCAGCCAGTTCAGCCGTGATCGCAGGCACCGCCGGTGCAGCAGCGTTGGCGGCCGGCGCAGCGCCCGCCCCTTCGGCCTGCAGTTTTGCCAGCTGATTGTTCTTCAGCTCGATCAGTTTTTGCAGCTTGTCCAACTGACTTTGCAGATCGGACATGCGGCTTTTCAGTTCCTCGTTATCACGACGGGTCGTGTCGAGGCTTTCCTGAGTGACCGCGAGCTTGTTGCTCAAGGCTTTAGCATCACCCGCCGGGCCTTTGCCGCGGGACTTGGCGCTTTCAGCAGAAACCAGACTCAGATTGTCCTGAGCGTTCTGCGCAGCACCGGAATTGCCGCGACCACGATTGGTCGCATCGAGCTGCTGCTGACCGGTGCCCGGTTTGGCCACATAACGACGGCCCTGACGCCAGGCTTCGTTCTGCGCAGCGACTTCGGCAATGGCCTTCGACTGTGGCAACGCAGTGCTTTGCACGGAATCCGGCAGGCGCAGCACCTGACCGGTCTTCAGGCGGTTGATGTTGCCACCGATGAACGCATCCGGGTTCAGCGCTTGAATGGCCAGCATGGTCTGCTGCACCGAACCGCCGGTACGCGCTTTCGCAGCGATTTCCCACAGGGTGTCGCGCGGCGTGGTGGTGTATTGCGTCGAGTGCGTGGCGCCCGTGGTCGGCGCAGTGATGGTCTGCGACGGCGCCGGTTGCGCGGCGGCATCAGCGGTCTGCGGCGAGAACTTCGATGGATCGAGCAGCACGCTGTAGTCGCGCAGCAGACGGCCGTTCGGCCACATCACCTGGACGAGGAATTTCACCATCGGTTCCGACAGCGGTTTGCTCGAGGTCACGCGCAGCACGCTTTTGCCACTGGCGTTGAGCACCGGGGTGAAGGTCAGATCATTGAGGAAGGCCTGGCGATCGACGCCGGCCTTGGCAAAGTCTTCAGCTGAAGCCAGGCTCGGCACCACTTCGGCAGCGGTGAGATCCTTGACGTCGAGCAGCTCGATTTCAGCCACCAGCGGCTGGTTCAGGGTCGACTTCAGGGTCAGCTCCCCGAGCCCGAGGGCATGCGCCATACCGGAGGACAGCGCCGAGGCGGCCGCTATTGCTAACACCAGTTTGCGAACTTGAACCATAGCCTCATCCTTTGTTTGAACGTTCCTCGGCCAGCGAGAAGATGTTGAATACCGCTGCCGTAAGGCATTGCGCGCGACGACGACAGATGCCGCGCGCGATCATTTCTTTGATGCCCCGGAATGTCCCGGAGGGTGACACGTTATCAAGCGATCTGGGCAAGCATAGCGCTCACCTAGAATCAGTCGACAAATTGTTGCCAAGTATCTTTTACAGCAGGTCTTTTATCAACAACTCAGCCACCTGCACAGAGTTAAGGGCCGCGCCCTTGCGTACGTTATCTGACGTCAGCCACAGATTAAGTTCCGCCGGGTCGTCAACACCGCTGCGCACGCGACCGACATAGACAACATCCTGCCCTACCGCGTCACCGACTGCGGTCGGGTAATCACCGGCTTCGACCAGCTCGATACCGGCCGCGTCTTCGAGTGCAGCGTTGACTTTTGCCAGGTCGACAGCCGACGCTGACTGCAAGGTCACGCTAAAGCTATCGCCAAAAAACACCGGGGCTTGAACGCAAGTTGCGGAAATCTTTAATAAAGGCAGCGCCAGCACCTGACGCAACTCGCGCACCAGACGTTTTTCCAGCAGCGTGTGGCCCTGCGCGTCAGGCGTGCCGACCTGCGCCAGCAGGTTGAAGGCCATCTGCCGATCAAAGAAGGTCGGTTCCAGCGGGCGCATGTTCAGCAGCTCGGCGGTCTGTCGCGCCAGCTCGGTCACGGCTTCACGACCTTGGGCGGAAACGGCCAGATTGGCGGTGACATTCACATATTGCAGATCGATCAGGTCGAGCAGCGGCGCCAGCACCACGGCGAGCGAAGTGGCCGACGGGCTTGGGCTGCTGACCTGGAACGGTGCTTTCAAACTGGCGAGTACTGCGGCGTTGGCTTCCGGCACCACTTGCGGCGCTTGATCGGCCGGCAGCGCACCGGACAGGTCAATCAGCGAGCAACCGGCGGCGTGGGCACGCGCGGCGTAGCTCAAGGTGATGGCCGGGCCGGCGGCGAAGAACACCAGTTTGACCTTGCTGAAATCGAATTCATCGACTTCACGAACGCGCACGTTCTTGTTGCGAAACAGCACCGAACTGCCAGCAGATTCGCTGCTCGCCAGCAGGTGCAGGTTGCCGACCGGGAAGTCGCGCTCTTCGAGAATCTGTACGAGGGTTTCGCCGACAGTACCGGTGGCGCCGATCACGGCAATATCTAGGGTCTGGGTCATGGTGCGAGCCTCTGGCGAAACGGGGGGAGCGGCACTTTACCGGGTGACCGCCATGCAGGCAATTTCTGCCGAGGATTTGCGGCGCCTGCACCGGCCTCATCGCTGGCAAGCCAGCTCCCACAATGGGCGGTGCGATTCACAGATTTTATGTACTCCACAAATCCCTGTGGGAGCTGGCTTGCCAGCGATGGGGCCAATCCAGACACCCGAGAAACCACAGGCATAAAAAAACCCGCACCTCTCACAAGGCACGGGCTCTTTCATTGCTGCAAACGATCAACGCTCAAGCAAAATCCGCAGCATGCGACGCAGCGGTTCGGCCGCGCCCCACAGCAGTTGGTCGCCAACGGTGAAGGCACCGACGAATTGCGAACCCATGTTCAGCTTGCGCAGACGACCCACCGGCACATTCAGGGTGCCAGTGACCTTGGTCGGGCTCAGCTCCTGCATGCTGATCTCGCGCTGGTTCGGTACCAGTTTGACCCAAGGGTTGTGCTGGCTGATCAGCCCTTCGATATCAGCGATCGGCACGTCTTTGTTCAGCTTGATGGTCAGCGCCTGGCTGTGGCAACGCATGGCGCCAATGCGCACGCAGATGCCGTCGACCGGAATCGGGCTCTTGAAGCGGCCGAGGATCTTGTTGGTCTCAGCCTGAGCTTTCCATTCTTCGCGGCTCTGGCCGTTCGGCAGTTCCTTGTCGATCCACGGAATCAGGCTGCCGGCCAAAGGTACACCAAAGTTTTCGGTCGGGTACGCTTCGCTGCGCATGGCATCAGCAACGCGACGGTCGATGTCGAGGATCGCGCTGGCCGGATCGGCCAGTTGATCGGCGACAGCGGCGTGGGTCGCGCCCATTTGCTTGATCAGTTCACGCATGTTCTGCGCGCCGGCACCGGAAGCCGCCTGATAGGTCATGGCGCTCATCCACTCGACCAGACCGGCCTCGAACAGACCGCCCAGGCCCATCAGCATCAGGCTGACGGTGCAGTTGCCGCCGATGTAGTTCTTGGTGCCCGCATCGAGCTGCTGGTCGATGACCTTGCGGTTGACCGGATCGAGAATGATCACCGCGTCATCGTTCATGCGCAGGCTCGAGGCCGCGTCGATCCAGTAACCCTGCCAGCCGGCTTCGCGCAGTTTCGGGAACACTTCGCTGGTGTAGTCGCCGCCCTGGCAGGTCAGAATCACGTCGAGGGTCTTCAGCTCATCAATGCTGTAAGCATCCTTGAGCGGAGCAATGTCCTTGCCCACGGACGGGCCTTGGCCACCGACGTTGGACGTGGTGAAAAACACCGGCTCGATTAGATCGAAATCCTGCTCTTCCAGCATCCGCTGCATGAGCACGGAACCGACCATCCCGCGCCAACCGATCAGACCTACACGTTTCATCGCAACTACACCTTCTTGAAAAGTGGGCCGCTGCTTTGTATTGAATTTCGCAGCGGGCCCGAGAGATTACAGATTCCGCAGCGCGGCGACTACTGCGTCGCCCATTTCCTGCGTACCGACTTTGCTACAACCGGCCGAATAGATGTCGCCAGTGCGCAACCCTTGATCCAGCACAACGCTGACGGCTTTTTCGATAGCGTCGGCCGCATCGTGCAGATTGAAGCTGTAACGCAGCATCATCGACACCGACAGAATGGTCGCCAACGGGTTGGCGATGCCTTTACCGGCGATGTCCGGAGCGGAACCGTGGCAAGGCTCGTACATGCCCTTGTTGTTGGAATCCAGCGAGGCCGACGGCAGCATGCCGATGGAACCGGTGAGCATCGACGCTTCGTCGGACAGAATGTCGCCGAACATATTGTCAGTGACGATCACGTCGAACTGCTTCGGTGCGCGCACCAGTTGCATGGCGGCGTTGTCGACGTACATGTGGCTCAGTTCGACTTCCGGGTAATCCTTGGCCACTTGCTCGACCACTTCACGCCACAGTTGGCTGGACGCCAGCACGTTGGCTTTGTCCACCGAGCAGAGCTTCTTGCCGCGAACCATGGCCATGTCGAAACCGACGCGGGCGATGCGGCGGATTTCGCTTTCGCTGTACGGCAGCGTGTCGTAGGACTGACGCTCGCCATTTTCCAGGGTACGGGTGCCGCGCGGCGCGCCGAAGTAGATGCCGCCGGTCAGCTCACGAACGATGAGGATGTCCAGACCGGCAACGATTTCCGGCTTCAGGCTCGACGCGTCGGCCAGTTGCGGGTACAGGATCGCCGGACGCAAGTTGCCGAACAGGCCCAGTTGCGCACGGATTTTCAGCAGGCCGCGCTCAGGGCGGATGTCGCGCTCGATGGTGTCCCATTTCGGACCGCCAACGGCCCCCAGCAGAACAGCGTCAGCAGCGCGGGCGCGGTCGAGGGTTTCATCGGCCAGCGGCACGCCGTGCTTGTCGATGGCGGCGCCACCGATCAGGTCATGGCTCAGCTCGAAGCCCAGGCTGTATTTGTCGTTGGCCAGCTCCAGCACCTTGACCGCTTCGGCCATGATTTCCGGACCAATACCGTCACCTGGGAGAATCAGAATCTGCTTGCTCATGCTTTCCTCGTGTCTTCAGTCGGTGCGCCACCTTAGGCGCGCCCGGAAAAATTCTTATCGCTCGGCCATCAGCACGATTACATCTGTACTGAACGAGCCATCGGCATCAATCTCAAAATATTCGCGCACTTCATTGCCCATCGACTGCTGCAACTGGCGGATCGCCGCGCGCATTACTTCAGGCGTGCGCATGCGCTCAACCCAACTGGTGTATTCCAGACGCAGGCGCTGACGCGCGGTACTGCGCACATGCAAACCGGCCTCGCTGACCTGCCGCAGCCACTCAGCGGCGGAATAATCGCGCACATGACTGGTGTCGCGCAGCACTTCGACGCTTTGCAGGTAAGTGTCGAACAACGGACTGCCCGGTGACAACACATCCACGAATGCCGCCACACCGCCCGGCTTCAGCACCCGACGCACTTCGCGCAGGGCCACACCGAGATCGCTCCAGTGATGCGCCGAATACCGGCTGAACACGAAGTCGAACTCGCCATCGGCAAACGGCAAACGCTCAGCGGCGCCGTTGACCGTAGCGATGTTGGTGAAACCGCGATCAACAGCAGCGGTGGCGACCACGTCGAGCATTTGCTGTGACAGGTCGTAGGCGACCACTTCCCTGACCAACGGCGCGACGTGGAAACTGACGTGACCGGCGCCGCAGCCCAAGTCCAGCACCCGAGCCTCGCCCTGCCCGGCCAGCTCAGCTTGTAGCAGAGCGAATTCGGTGCCCTGAGCGTGAACGGCGCTGCTCAGGTAGGCGGCGGCCTGTTCACCGAATTGCTTCTGGACAACCTGAGTATGCTGGGCGGTGCTGGTCATGGGATCTTTCCTTGAATCTTATGGTGCTTGTTCCGGCCTCATCGCTGGCAAGCCAGCTCCCACAGGTTTTGTGAACAACGCAAATCCCTGTGGGAGCTGGC
>NZ_AKJR01000165.1:0-32522 GCF_000282235.1 Pseudomonas sp. GM24
GCTGGAAGTGGTAGTGAATGCCTTCCTCTTCGCACAGACGCTGGACGAAGTGCAGGTCGGTTTCGTCGTACTGCACGCAGTAATCGCGATCCGGGCATGGCTGGCTGAGCTGGAAGCTGTAGGCGTTGCCCTTGATGCCATGTTCTTCGAGGATCAACGCGATGATTTTCGGCGCCGACATCTGCTGGTAGATGCGCTGGTTGGTGCGGTGATGCAGGTATTGCAGTTGCGGCACCATCGACACTTTGTAGCGAGTCAGGCGCTTGCCGGCATCGCCTTGGGCAACGCGGTAGATCTGGCCGTGGATGCCCGAGCCTTGTGGATCGAACGCCAGAAACGCCTGCTTGTGCAGCAGTTGCTCAAGGTCCAGATCAGGGTTTTCGCTGACCAGTTCGAGGTCGAAACGATACGGCTGGCTGATGCCTTCGGTGCCGGTGAACGACAGCACTTGCAGGTCGCCGACGTAGTCTTCGACCTTGAGGCTGAAGTGGGTTTCGTTAGCTGGGTTGAACATAAAGTGCTCCCTGTTCGAATGTCATCCGTTACGCCCGAAGTCGCAGACGTTGCAGCCAGGACGAAGTGGCGCCCAAGGCGTCACGCAATTGTTGGGCAGTGATGCTGCGTTCTGCCGGGTCGAAGCTCAGCGCGGTTCGCAGCGCTGGCCAGCCGTGTTTCGGTAAGTTCGCCGGCGCATGCAGCTCGCGCTCCAGGTGCTCGTCGCGGGCCTGGGTCGAGGGCAAGCGGCGGAACGGGTGTTTGCCGCCCGCCAGTTCGTAGATCACGCAGGCCACGCCGTACACGTCCGCGCTGGCCGACAACGGTTGGCCCTCAAGCAGTTCGGGGGCGGCGTAGCCCGGGGTCCAGGCGTTGAAGCGTTCGCGGCTCAGATGCGGCAGGCCGGGCATCACACCCTCCTCTGCCTGACCGAGGCCGAAGTCAAAGAGGCGCAAGCCGTCTTCGCTGAGCATGACGTTGCTCGGTTTCATGTCACCGTGCAGCACGCCGCGACCGTGGGCGTAGGCCAGCGTGTCGAGCAGCGGCAGGACGATGTCGCGCAGCTCTTGCCACGGCAGGCCGAGGGGCCGCTCGCAGAGCAATTTGTCCAGGGTCAGGCCACGCATGTATTCCATGGTGATGAAGGCCCGCTGGCAATCGGTGTCGACTTCAAAGGTGTGCGCACGCACGACGTTGTCGTGGCGCAGGCGTCGGGTCAGGGCGAACTCGCTGTAGAGCAAGGCACTGGCGTCCGGCGATTCGGCAAATTCTTCGCTGAGGATTTTCAGCGCGATGTAAGGATCGGGATCACCGAACTGTTCGTGCAGCAGATCCCGCGCCCGGTAAACGGCGCCCATGCCACCGGCCCCGAGCAGGCGCTCGAGGTGGTAGCGACCGGCGAGTACGTCCGGCAGAACACCGATGCTGGCCTTGGTTGGCGCCAGCAAAGGTGCTGCTTTGTTTTCCTTGGCGAAGGCGAAGTAGGTCAGGTTGTTGGCCTGTTCTTCGCTCATCAGCAAGTCATCGACTGAGGATTCGATTTCAGTCATTGGCGGATCACCACGGCTGTCAGGTTGTCGCGCGCGGCCCCACGCAGGGCGCCGTCGAACAAACGTTCCAGCGCCACGTGCGGCGCGCTGAGGCTGAGGGCGTTGCCGAGGGCATCGCTGCTCAGGCCCTGATACAAACCATCGCTGCAGAGCAAAAACGCATCGCCCGGATAGACCTCGAGTTCCAGTACATCCAGGGTCAGTGTTTCGGCCGCGCCGACGGCTCGGGTCAAGGCCTGAGCCGCCGGGTGCGCTGCCGCTTGTTCGACGCTCATTTGTTGCTCGTCGATCAATTGCTGTTGCAGCGAATGGTCCTTGGACAGCTGATACAACCGCTGCCCGCGCCACATGTAGCAACGGCTGTCGCCGGCCCAGATGCAGGCCGCGCGATTACCTTCCACCAGCAGCGCGACGACGGTGCTGCCCATGATGCTGTCGTGGCGTCCGGCGGTGACCGTCAACTCCTGCCCCAAACGCCGGTTCAGCCAGTGCAGGCACTGGCGAATGGCTTTGAGGCGTTCGTCGAAGTCCTCGTGTTGCGGCAGTTCAGCCAGGCTGGCGACGATCAACTGGCTGGCGATGTCGCCACCCTGATGACCGCCCATGCCGTCCGCGACCACCCACAGCCCCTGCTGTGGCGAGTCGAGGAAAGCATCTTCGTTGCGCGCCCGCACCTTGCCCGGGTCGGTACGCGCCGCGCTGCGCCAGGCACTGGCCACGAGCATCAGAGCTGCACCGGCATACGGAAGGTGCGCAGTACGCCCATGTCGAACGGGTTCGGCGTGCGCTGGCTGGTCAGCAGGTAGTTGGCGCGCAGGCCACCTACGTCGGCTTTCAGCACCAGCACGTCGCGACCGCTCAGGTACTCGGTCTGCATCAGGTCGAACAGACGGAACAGCGACCATGGGCCGGAGTTCTTCTCGATGCCGATCGGGCGCCCGGCCATTTTGTCCATGACCAGACTGGTGCGACCGTCCTCAGCATCGGTCGGCCATTTGAACGACATTGGCAGGATCGGACCGTGGCGGTATTCCATGGTCTTGTCGCCGAACTTGAACTCGGAACGGCTGACCGCCGGGTCGAGGGTGTACGGCTCCAGTTTGAACTGCACGGTCGGCTCGGCCGGGTTGATCGAGAAGAAGCTCTGACGAATCGTCAGCGCCGCCGCCATCTGGTCCAGATACATTTTCGACACCGGCAGGCTGTGACCGTCGACGCTGCGCATGCGGTAGTTGCCCGGATCGCCACTGACGAACGGACGCATGTAGCTGTCGAAGAAGCGGTCGACGGTGCCTTGAGCGCGGAAGAACTCGCGGAAATCGCTGATCGCCACGTCGCTGGTGCTGCTGGCGCTGAACGGATAACGCTTGCTGATGGTTTTGCCATACACGCTGTACAGCTCGTTCTGATAACGGCCGTTCAGGTATTGGTAAGCATCGTTAAGCACCAGACGCCACGAGTCTTCGGCCAGCACGTTGAACCACACGCTGAGCGGACGCGGCAGACGGCTAGACGCATTGCGCAGGTTGGTCAGCGCATCACGCTGGCCGCTCATGCGGGTTTTCGCCATTTCGAACGCGGCTTGTTCCGGCGTGCTGGAACGGGCCAGGCCGGCCAGTTGCAGTTGCAGGTCGTTGAGCGCGTTCAGCGCTGGCGTCAGGTCCGCCGCCGGGCCGTTGTTGTCATCGAGCAAACGATGCAGCGGTTCGAAGCGGCGTTGCAGCGACTTCTTCGCGGTGTCCGGCAGGGTCTTCGCCACGTTCAGGGCCGAAGCCTTGTCTGCTGCGGCGGCGGCAAGTTTGCCAACCTTACCCAGTTTGCCTTTCTGCCCAGCCAGCGCATCAGCAGCGTCGCCAGCTTCTTCGACAGGATCTGCAGCGGCCTGGAAGCGGGTGTTCTCACGCACTTCAGTGAGCAATGCCAGCACCGGCGAGTTGGCCGAGGTCAGGCCCGCCAGTTGTTCGGCGCCTTCACCGGCGTCGCTGATCGGCGGCAGGGCAACCTGGCCAACCGCTTCGCTCCAATAGTTGGCGTAGTCGCGGAAGTACAGTTGCTCCAGCTCGACCATCAGACGACGCAAGTCCATGTCGCTGATGCCCGCACCTTCGCCCAGCACCCAGTTGTCACGCAGGATGTCGGTAACCAGCGCCGAACCCTGTACCGAGAAATACTGCTGATAACCGGTTTGCGTGTAGAAGCCCGGGATCACGTATTCGGTGCCGATAAACAGCGAGCCTTGTGGACCGAGGTGTTGGCTGAAACGGTAGTCCGGCAGGTTGCGCGCCTGCTCGCGGAGCATGCGGTAAACCACCGTGGCCAGCGATTCGCTGCGCAAGACCTGACGCGCCTGAGTGACCAACTGATCGTTCAGCGGGTAGATAAACGGCTGCTTCAGCAGACGTTCCAGATGCGCGCTTAAACCGTTCTGCACAGCGGTGTTGCCGGTGTAGCGCGTCGACCAGTCAGTGGCGACCCAGTCCTTGAGCCATGCGGCATCGCGACGGTCCTTCATGTTCAACATCAGGTACGCGCGCAGGCTGTTGAGCAGGCGGTCGCGGTCCTTCATGTTGGCGCGGATCTGCCCTTCGAGCATCGTCGCTACCCGTGGCAGCAGTTGCTTTTCAAGCTCGCGCTCGTAAGCCTCTTTGACCACTGGATTGACGTCTTCGCCCTGATACAGACCGCCACGTTCGTGATACGAAACGTCGCCCTTCTTCGGGAACACCTGCGTCGCGGCGTAGCTGCTGTCGAGGGTTTTCAGCACGCCCATGGCATCATCACGCGGCGACAATGCCGTGCGTTGTTGCGTCCAGTTCTGCGCCAGATTGCGCAAGTTTTCCAGACGCTCGTAGTTGGCCGAGAAACCACCCGCCCAGAGCATGCCGAACAGTGCCAGTGCCGCCAGTGCGCCAACGTACAGCGCACGCTGGCCCCAATGAATGCGGCTGCGTTCGCGCTTGTCCAGACCAGCCAAATCGGATTCCGGGAAAATCACCTGGCTGAACAAGTGATGAATGAACCGCGAACGACCGCTGCGCAGGGTCGGCAGCACACCGGCGCTCATGCCGAGGCTGGCGCCGATGCCGGCGGTGGTCGCATCCATCTCTTGGGTCAGGTGCGGCGCGCTGGTCAGGTAGAAACCGCGCAGCTGCGTGGCACGCTGATAACGGTTGCCGGTGAACGCCATGTCGACGAACAGGCACAGGCGCTCGCCGATCTGTCCGAGTTGATGCGGGAAGTCGAGGATGCGGCCACGGCGCTGGGTATCGCGCTCGGAGTGCATGCGCATGATCACTTGGCTGTTGAGGCGACGCAGCAGTTCTTCGAATTCGTTGCGCAGCACAGCAACGTCAGTGCCGATCTGATCCTTGCGGAAACTGGTGCCGAGCACCTGATCGCTTTCTTCGCGGGTCAGTTGATCGAAGAACTCGTCGAAGCCGAGCAGCTTGTCAGCCTTGCTCAGGACCAGATAGACCGGCACGTCGACGTGCAGTTTCTGATGCACGTCTTGCAGACGGCCGCGAATCTGGCGCGCGAGGGTGTCGATGTCCTGCTCACTGCCGCCGAGCAGGGTTTCCACCGGAATGGTCACCAGCACGCCGTTCAACGGACGCCCGCGACGACGCTTGCGCAGTAGCTCCAGCAGCGTTGTCCAGGCACCGCCGTCGACTTCCACATCCGGTTGCGTGGTGTAACGCCCGGCGGTGTCGATCAGCACACCGTGGTCGGCGAAGTACCAGTCGCAATGACGGGTGCCGAGGGTGTCGCGGGTCAGCTTGCGGTCGATCTTGTTGATCGGGAATTCCAGACCGGAAAAGTCCAGCAGGCTGGTCTTGCCCGAGGCCTGCGGACCGATCAACAGGTACCACGGCAAGTCACTGCGCCAGCGCTCGCTGCGGCCGCGATACAGGCTGGAAGTCTTCAGGGTTTTCAGCGCGTCTTTGAAGCGCGCCTTCAACTCCTTCTGCTCTTCGTCGATCAGCTCTTCGCGACGAATGCGGTCCTGGCCGTCTTCGCTTTCTTCCTCGGCTTTCTTGCGGATACCCGCGCGCCAGCTGACGAAGACCATGGTCAGGCCCCAGATCAGGAACAGCACAGCGATGGTCAGCAAGCGAGAGGTCGAGCTCTCCCAGAACTTGTAGTCATCAACCGCCAACAACGGGCCGACGAACCACACCAGCAGCGCCACGAACAGCACCAACAGCAAAGTCCAGACCCAGGTCTGGCGCAGGAAGGCGCCGACTTTCTTGAAAAACTTTTTCATCACACGTCCCTGTTTACGGCTGCGACTGCGGTTGCACCGCGGCCGGATCAAGCGGCTGATAAGGTTGCAGAACGGTGTCGCGCTGCTCGCCCAAGACCCAGGCGAAGCCCGAATACATCACCACCAGACAGACCAAAGTGAACAACACCACCATCCACGCCGGCACGATGCGCACCAGGTTGCGACGCTGATCGTTGAGACCTTCCCAGTGCGGCGACAACTCGCGCGGCACGTCGCCACGCAACTGACGGATCTGCCGGTACAAGGCGTCACGGATGCCTTCAAGCTCGAGCATGCCGCGTGCCTGTACGCGGTACTTGCCCTCGAAACCGAGGGACAGGCACAGGTACATCAGCTCGAGCATCGGCAAGTGCTTGACCGGGTTTTTCGACAGGCGATCGAGCAACTGGAAGAACTTCTCGCCACCGAAGGTTTCGTTGTGGAAGCTACTCAGCAGACTCATCTGCGACCACTCGCTTTCGTTGCCCCACGGTGTGGTCACGACAGCTTCGTCGACCACGGTGCAGAGCACGTAACGCGCGGCCATCACCTGGCTGCTTTCGGCGCCGTTGTGCAGGGCGCGTACTTCAAACAATTTCAGCCCGGCAGTCAGACGCTCGTTGAGTGCGTACAAGTCTTCGCGGGTTTCGCTGTGCTTGAGGCGCACCACTTCCGAAAGCAGCTCGGACGACGCCGCCACCAGCGAATTGAGACTGATGTTGAACGCTTCTGCCGGGCGCAGGCGCGCGGCGTAGATCATGCGTTCTTCCAGTTGCTCGAAACGCGGCGGCGCGGCGAAGTCGGTCAGCGGACTCGATGCCGGTCCGTGGCCTTGACGATCGAGCAGGACGGTTTTGTCGTCCTGGTTGTAATCCGTTTCCTTGATCATGTCGGTCAGTTCCTGATGGCCCAGAATTTCAGTTCAAGCTCGGCGAATTCGCCGGACACATGGAACGCGAAACCGCCGGAGCGCTCGAGTTGTGCCAGGTCTTCGGAACTGAGTTCGAGGATGAAATAGGTTTTGTTCGAATGGAACGCGATCTGCCGCGGGGCCACCGGCAACGGTTTGACCTTGATCCCCGGCAAGTGCAGGTTGACCAGTTGGCGGATACGCTCCACCGGGCCGACCTTGAGGTGCGCCGGCAAGCGATGGCGCAGTTCTTCGGAGTCGCAGTTGGCACTGGCTGCCAGCACGAACGACGCCGAGCCGAGCAGTTTGTGGTCGTGCAACGGCGAGACGATGATGCCGTACTGACGCGCTTGCAGGATCAGTTCGATGGCGTGCTGTTCGAGCACCATCGACAGCACCTGACGAATCGCTTCCATCAGTTTGCGGAAGCTCCCGCCCTGATCGGCGTGGGAGTAGCGGCTGTCCAGGCGCGGGCGTTTGCTCTCGCCGGAAAAGGTCGCCAGATCGCCGAGCATGGTCAGCAGCGTGCGGTACAACTCTTCCGGGTGCACTTGCTCCAGGCCGAGGTAGTGGCGCAGCAGCAGTTCGGTGCGGTTGATCAGTTGCAGCATCATGAAGTCGCCGACTTCGGCACCGCCGACCTTGCCGTTGGAGCGAATCCGCTCGGCAATCGTGTCGCCACGGTGGTTGAGCATGCTGATGACTTCTTTCAGGCACGACAGCAGATAGCTGGAGGCGTGGGCCTGAATGTAGGTCGGCACGAAATCCGGGTCGAGGCTGATCACGCCGTCCGGCGTGGTGTCGAGCACGTCGCAGATCTTCAACTTCACGTAAGCCTGATCGCTCTGCTGCTCGCCGAGCAACAGTTTGAAGTCCGGGCGACCGCAGCTGACCTGGCTGGCGGAATCGTCGCCGGCGTTGGAGTCGGCCACTTCGGCGTCGTACGCGGTGTAACGCGCGAGCACGTCGGATTGCTCCGGGCGGCGCGACTCGATGTGGTTACCGGTGACCAGCGGCAGCGCCAGGTAGATCGGCGTGTTGCCGGTGTTCGGCGGTACGTCCAGCGCCAGCGGCTCGGTGTTGCCACCGAGTTCGAACAGGCTGCCGTCCGGCAGAATCCCCGAGGCTTCACTGATCACCAGTTTGCCCATGTTGAGGAACTGCAAGTCGATCTCCAGATTGAGGAAACCCCAGGTGTAGCCACCCAGCAATTGGGTGCGGGTTTTCATCTGGTGATCGTAATAACGATCGTTGTGCTGGAAGTGCTGCGGACGCAGCAGCATGCCTTCCTGCCAAATGACTTTATGGGTATTCATGATCAGTCATCCGCCTTGGCGAGCACTTGATTGGTGTTGCGGATGCCGGTCTGGTCCAGAGTCAGATCGACTTCAGTGACCTCCAGCGGAGTGATCTGAACGGTGTGGCGCCATTGGGTGTCCGGCAAGTCGCGGTAAGCGGCGAGAACGCCAACATAAAGGCTGCCCTCTTCCACCTTGAGCTTCATCTCCACGGTTTCACCCGGGCGCAGCTCAAGCTCTTCGCTGGCCACCAGATCCGGATTGAGGGATTCCTTGGCGCGTTCGTAAAGGCTGAAGAAGTCAGCGTTCTCGAAGGTCACCGGGTGCTTGAGTTCGAACAGGCGCACGACGATCGGCGACGGCCGACCGTTGAGGTCCGGGTTGAGCTGATCGCTGCCGGTCAGCTTCAGGTTGATCTTGGTCACTTTCGAGTACGGCGACAGCGACGAGCAACCGGCGAGCAGCACCAGCACGGTGAGCGCAGTCAGCGTCTTGAAAAAAGCGGTCGAGCGGCGAGAC
Organism: Pseudomonas sp. GM24; assembly: GCF_000282235.1. Lineage (NCBI taxonomy): Bacteria > Pseudomonadati > Pseudomonadota > Gammaproteobacteria > Pseudomonadales > Pseudomonadaceae > Pseudomonas > Pseudomonas sp. GM24. The sequence continues at coordinate 8,536 of NZ_AKJR01000165.1, forward strand.
ATGCGCATCATCCTTGGTGGTCGGTGTGGAGGGTGGAGATCAGGCGGATCTGTTCTTCGTAAGCCTGGGCAAAGTCGCGGGCCAGCAGACGCTCGCTCCAGTCATCGTCCTGACGCAGCGCCTGGTGATATCGGCCGAACGCTCTCCAGCGCCCGCCCGAGGTGGCGATCAACGGCTTGTTGTCGCGCTCGAAACGCAGGGTCAGTTGCTCCGGCGAGAAATGCTCCAGCGTGCCGCGTACGGCGGCGCGGCTGGCGGTCAGCAGTGCCACTTGATGCGCCTGCAGGTCGCGGAACGCGCGGGAAATGGCTTGCTCGGCCGGCAGATGGCCGGGCTTGCTTGGCTGCAACAGAATCTGCAGGGCTTCGCTCGGATCGACGGCGAATTTCAGCGGGTTCTTGTTGGTGCCTTGCACGGTGGTCTGGGCCAGACGCAGTTCGTTTTTCAGTTCCGAACGAGTGCGCAGGCTCTGCTGCAAACCGCCGATGCTTTGGCGCAACAGACGCGCAGCATTCAGCGCCAGGGCTTCGCGTTCGTCGTGGCTGAGGCCTTTGACGTCGACGCCCAGCGCCGCACCGAAGTGCTCCCAGAAACCTTCGCTTTGACGCTCAACGGCTTTCGGCGCCGGAGCGGGTTCAGGTTCGACGGGCGCGGCAATCAGCTCCGGCACCATCAGGCTTTCCATGTCGATGCGCGCGTAGTCGGCGCGTTGACGGGAGTCCTCAGGCTTGGTGTTCGGCGCCAGCAGTTCGTCGATTTCCGAATACACACGCTCTTGCTGTTCGAGGGCATTGAGCGGGTCGAGATCGAGGAACGCGTCGTCGGGAATGATGCTGCCAGCAGCGCGCGGGCGGCCGACTTCACCGTCGAAGGTCGCCGGGTCGCGCACCAGCCGCGCGCGAATTTCGAAGTCGCCCAGCACGTAGGTGCTGCCGTGTTCGATGCGCACCGGTTCGCCTTTGTGCAGACGCGCACCGCTTTCGCCGTCCTGGACACCGTTGCTGCTGGTATCAGTCAGGAAGAACGTGCCTTCGCGGTAGCTGACAATCGCGTGGTGATTGGACAGGTGACGCTTGCGGTCAGGGATGATCCAGTCGCAGTCCTCGCCCCGCCCGATCACGCCGCCGGCCTGTTTAAAGGTCTTCTGGCACAACTCGGTGGGCACGAACTGCTTGGTGTTCAGCATTTCGAAAACCAATTCCATGTTTGATGCTCCTTGCGGTCACTTGCCGCGATTGACCGCTTGCGGATCACCCAACGGGCGATAGTCGTTGTCGTTGAATTTGTAATTGCCGCTACAGCCGCCCAGGCCGCATAGAACGACGAGGGTCAGCAGGACAGCTTGCCAGTGACGAACAGACATCAGAGGGTCTCCAGGGGTAGACAAAGCACAAAGCGCCGACCCTTGCGGGCGGCGCTGAAATTGGTTTTTGCGAGGATTTCGATGACTTTTTGCCTACCCATCGAAATCTCCCAGATTGATGTTCAGACGGCCGAGCCGATACAGCAGCGTGCGCCTCGGAAGGCCGAGCTCGCGGGCGGCGAGGGTCTGGTTGCCGTCGTTCTTGCGCAGGCAGTCAAGCAATAACGTGCGTTCGACCTGCTCCAGACGTTCGCGCAAATTCAGGTGGCTGTTGTCTTCCGGCATTGCCTCCATGCGCAGGGAGAAATGCTCGGCGAGCAACTCGCCGCCCTCGCACAACAGCACCGCACGCTCGACCAAGGCCTTGAGTTCACGCACGTTGCCGGGGAAGTTGTAGCCGGACAGGTGTTCCAGCGCCGCGCTCGACCAGCGCACCGGATCGCGCTGCAAATACGTGCAGGTCTTCTCGGCGAAGTGCTGGGCCAGTTCGAGGATGTCGCCTTCGCGCTGACGCAGCGCCGGCAGCTCGATCGGGAATTGCGCGAGGCGGTAGTACAAGTCCTCGCGGAATTTGCCTTCGCTGACCAGCGTCGACAGATCGCGGTGCGTTGCGGCGATGATGCGTACATCGATTTTGTGCGTGTCGTTGGAGCCCAGCGGACGGATCTCACCTTCCTGCAACACGCGCAAGATCTTCGCCTGCAACGACAACGGCATGTCGCCGATCTCGTCGAGCAACAACGTGCCGCCATTGGCCGCATCGAACAGACCAGCGCGGTCGCGGTCGGCACCAGTGAAGGCGCCTTTGCGATAGCCGAACAGTTCACTTTCCAGCAGATTTTCCGGAACCGCCGCGCAGTTCTGCACGATAAACGCCTGCGACCGACGCGGGCCGCAATCGTGAATCGCCCGGGCGACAACTTCCTTGCCTGTGCCGGTTTCGCCGCGCAACAACACGGTGTACGGACTGTGCAGGACTTTGCTGATCAGCGAATGGGTCTGGCGCATCGCCGCGCTTTTGCCGATCAAGCCATAGCCACTGATGCTCGGCACGCTGCGCGCTACCGTGGCCGACTCCGCCAGTGGCTGGCGCAGGCGTTGCAGCAAATGCAACTGGCCAAGCACGAACGAGCCGAGCTGGCCGAGGGAATCGGCGAAGCCTTGCAGGTTGGTGCGACGACGGCTGGCGCACAGCAGCAAACCTTCAACAGCTTTGTGCTGATTGACCAGTGGTACGCACAGCAGCGACTGCCACGGCGAGTTCGCCGCCGGCAGAAAACTGGTTTCGTGCAGGCTGCCGCTCAAGTCGTCGAGGCACACCACGCGGTTCTGGCACAGGGCGAATTGCAGCAGTTGCTCACCGTTGTAATCCGCCGGCAGGCTCGCCGCTTCGCGCGGTTGCAAGGCACCGTCGAGGCATTCGGCGTTCATCCCCAGGCACGTGTGGGTGGCGTCGAGCAGATACAGCTGCGTCAATTCGCAACCGCTCAGCTCGGCCAACCCGCGCACGAAGTCACCCAGCAACGCAGCACCGTCCGCCGCCCGCGACAGACTGGCGAACTGCGCCAGCAACGCTTCGGCATAGACCAGTGGCTGCGGCACCTGAGTGAACATCACACCCACCTCAGGCGAACTCGCACGTCACGCTGGCTTCACCGTCGAGCGTGGCATGTACACGCTTGAGGCTTTCGCCGGTAGCCATGGCGTCGAGCAAACGATCTGCCACCAGCGGCAGCACGTGCTGATCGAGCAGATGATCGATCAGGCGCGCACCGCTGTCGCTTTGCGTGCAGCGCTCGGACAGGTGATCGACGAGGTTCTGGCACCAGCTGAAATCCAGCTGACGACGGTTGAGACGCTCGCCGAGACGACCGAGTTTGATCTCGATCAGCTCGCGCAGCACCGGGCCGCCGACCGGGTAGTACGGCACCACTTTCATCCGCGCCAGCAGCGCCGGTTTGAAGTGTTTGCTCAGCACCGGGCGAATGGTTTCTTCGAGCACTTCGGCCGTCGGGCGTGCGCCGTTTTCGCAAAGGTCGCTGATGCGGTCGCTGCCGAGGTTCGAGGTCATCAGGATCAACGTGTTGCGGAAGTCGATCTCGCGACCTTCGCCGTCGTTGGCCACGCCTTTGTCGAAGATTTGGTAGAACAGGTTGAGCACGTCCGGGTCAGCCTTTTCGACTTCATCGAGCAACACCACCGAGTACGGTTTCTGGCGTACGGCTTCGGTGAGCATGCCGCCCTCGCCGTAACCGACGTAGCCCGGTGGCGCGCCGATCAGACGGGAGACGGTGTGCTTCTCCTGGAACTCGGACATGTTGATGGTGGTGATGAAACGATCACCGCCGTACAGTAAATCAGCGAGGGCCAGTGCGGTTTCGGTTTTACCGACGCCGCTCGGGCCGACCAGCAGGAACACGCCGACCGGCGCGTCAGGTTTGTTCAGGCCGGCAGCGGTGGCGCGCATCGAGCGGTCCAGTGCGTGCACGGCTTGTTCCTGACCACGGATGCGCGTGCGCAGGTCGGTGGCGAAACTGGCGACCTTGGCGTTGTGCTCGCGGGCCAGTTGCGCCAATGGCACGCCGGTCCAGGCGCTGATCACTTCGGCGACCAGACGCGGGCACACTTCGAAGCTGACCAGACGCTCTTTGACTTGAGCGGCGGTCAAGGCGCTGTGGGTTTCGTTGAGTTGGGCTTCCAGCGTTTCGACGCTTTGGCCTTCTTCGACTTCGGCAGCGACGGTTTCGATCACGGTGCCTTCGGCGTCTTCTTCAACGGTGACGGTCGGCTCGACAGCGGCGGCTTCACGAGCCTTGGCCAGTTGCTGACGCAATTCCAACAGGCGCTCGGCCAGTTGCTTCTGTTCAGTCCACAGGGTTTCCAGCGCGACCATTTCGTCTTCGGCTTCGTCCAGACGCGCTTCCAGTGCATCCAGCGCTTCGTGGTCGATCAGCAGACCGGCTTCGGCATCGCGGCGCAGGGCCTGACGCTGACGGCCACCTTCAGCCAGTTCGCCACGCAGGCGCTCAAGGCTTTCCGGGGCAGCGGCGAGGCTGATGCGTACGCGGGCGCAAGCAGTGTCGAGGACGTCGACGGCTTTGTCCGGCAGTTGCCGACCGGCCAGATAACGTGCGGACAGTTCAGCCGCCGAGACCACCGCGTCATCACGCAGATAGATGCCGTGGCTCTTCTCGTAAACCTGGGCCAGACCACGGAGGATGGTCACCGCTTCACTGACAGTCGGTTCGTGCAATTGCACCGGTTGGAAACGACGGGCCAGCGCCGGGTCTTTCTCGAAGTATTTCTTGTACTCGGCCCAAGTGGTGGCGGCGATGGTGCGCAATTCGCCACGGGCGAGTGCCGGTTTCAGCAGGTTGGCCGCGTCGGAACCGCCAGCGTTGCCCCCCGCGCCGATCAGGGTGTGAGCTTCGTCGATGAACAGAATGATCGGTTTCGGCGAAGCTTTGACTTCGTCGATCACGCCTTTGAGGCGACGTTCGAATTCACCTTTGACGCTGGCGCCGGCCTGCAACAGGCCCATGTCCAGCGACAGCAGTTCAACGCCTTTGAGCACTTGCGGCACTTCACCGGCGGCGATGCGCGAAGCCAGGCCTTCGACGATAGCCGTCTTACCCACGCCAGCTTCACCGACGACGATCGGGTTGTTTTTGCGGCGACGGGCGAGGATGTCGACCATCTGGCGGATCGCGCCGTCACGGCACAGCACCGGGTCGAGTTTGCCGTCACGGGCCTGTTGGGTCAGGTTGTGGGTGAAGCGCTGCAACAGCGATTCGCCCTGCGCGGCCGGTTTGCCATTGGCTGCCGGTTGCTCCTGTTGCGACAGGGCAAATTCCTTCAGGCGATCGATGTTCAGCTTGGCGAGCAGCGGCTGATAGCGGCTGCCGGCGTAGCGCATCGGGTTGCGCAGCAGCGCAAGGATCAGCGCGGCGTCTTCGACCTGGGTCTGGCCCAGTTCGAGGTTGGCCACCAGCAGCGCATCTTGCAGCCACTGCACCAGTTCCGGGGCGAACACCGGATTGCGCGAAGCGCTGTGTTCGACGCGCGATTGCAGCGCGGCGCTGAGTTCACCGGCGTCGACGTCTGCATCCTGCAGTGCGCGCGACAGCAAGCCGTTCGGACGCTCGAGCAGGCCGAGCATCAAATCTTCGACGAGGATCTTGCTACCGCCACGGGCCACGCAACGCTCGGCGGAACGTTCCAGATCACGACGGGTTTCGGCGTCCAGCGCCTGGATGAGTTGTTGCAGGTCTACGTTGATCATGGCTCACGTCCTTAATGAATTTTGCTGCCCAGGGTCACCACGCCGTCCGCTTTTTCGCGGCCCAGCCAACTGGTCCAACCGAGGCGACAGGCGTTCTGCTCACCGATGCGCAGTTCGCGGATTTCTTCCTGGCGCAACACCAGGCGGATGTCGTAATCGAGCGGGTCACGCAAAGTGAACCGCACCAGCGCGCAGAGCGGCTGGTAACCGAAACCGATCGGCAGGAATTCATGGAATCGCTGCCAGTCGAGTTCGGTGATGTGAATGCGGAATTTGCCGCTGCGGTCGCGCACGTGTTCGCCGAGCACGAGGTCTTCGCCGAGCAGGCTGTTGGCGCGGCCCAAACGATTGCGCTGCTCTTCGAGAATTTCTACGCGGCGCTCGATGCACTGCTCGATGACCAGGTCTTCGTGCTTGAAGTAGTAACGCAGCACGGCTTCGATCAACGCCGCCGAGTGCGCCCGCAAGCTGAGCAGACCGAGGTACGGCAGCAGGCGTTTCCAGTTGAGCTCCTTGGCCTTGCGGATCTCGTCGCCGCCCAGACCGATCAGGGCGAACAACTGCGACGAGAACGGGTCGATCGCGCCGCTCTGGAAGCTCGCGCGATAGCGGTACTTGCGCCAGATCGGCAGCATCAGCCGTTGCAGGCGATGGTGGAACAGGTCGAGGAAGTTGCGTGTCGGGTTGCCGTCTTCGCTGTCGCCCAGGGCTTGTTCGCCATAGAACGCCGGCAGCGGCGAACCCGAGCCGACCAGGCCGATCAGGTTGAAACGCATGCGCGCGCGCATCTGCCCGTGCTCTTCGAAAAACTCGACGCGATCGACGTCGCTGCGCGGAAAGCCCAGGCTCGGGTTGGCCTGGAACTCCACGTGGTCGTACAGATCGTCTTCGCTCAGGTGCGGGTGTGCCTCGCGCAGCCGGTCGATCACCAGCAGCACGGCCTGAAACAGCGAGTACTCGCGTATTACCTTGGTCAGCCCGCTTAAAGCAGGGGCTGCAGGCCCATACGTGGTGTCCATTGGTACACCTCTCCCTGTGTGCTTTTTACGCGCAGCTCATGGAATGAATTGAGACTGGCGTAAAGCGCGAAAAACTCGTTAAGAACCGAAGCGAAAACGAACAGGTCGCCTTCGCCGATGTACCCTTCCGGGTCGATGGTCAGTTCGGTGCGCAAACCGCGCACCGGCAACCCACGGTGCAAGCGGTCGACGTGGTGATGCTTGATGTGCTTGAGGCCGCCGAGCAGACGTTTGCTGACCTTCTCCGCATGCTGGTCGTAGTAGCGCGGCAGGTCGTAGGTTTCGAGAATCACCTTCAACGCATTGACGTCGGCCAGCGACAGATAGTTAAGCGACATGTTGCTGATCAGCTTCCACAGGAAGTCACGGTTCAGCGGCGGCGCGAAGCTCGACGTGGCCGGGGTGATGTTGCGGAAACTGAGGAACTCCGGCGTCTCTTCGCAGGCCATGCAGATGTCGCCAAGCTTGAGCTTGCGCGGCAGGTTCTGGTTGGTGCAGATCAGCTCGATCGACAGGGTTTCATGGGCTTCGGTATGGCGGATGCCGAAGCTCAGGTAGGTGTCGAGGCCATCGTGCAACAGCGAAGAACGCTGGCGAATGCTGTAGTGCGGACGGCTGTTGGGCACGTCGAAACTCGGGTCGTGCTCGAAGGATTCGAACGGCACATATTCCTGATAACCAAGACCGCCGGGCTTCCAGCCGGTCACGGTTTCCACCGAGAACACGCCGCAGTTTTCCAGATCGTATTCCGCTGGCAGCAGCAGGTATTCGTCCTGCTTGCCGTCGAGGCGGATCGGCAGCGCGTCGTGGGCGAACAGGTTGGCAATTGGCGTGCAGAACAGCTTCACGTTATCCAGCGTCGGCCGCATGCGCATGATGCCGCTCTTGCGAATATCGAAGCGCAATTCGAGGCCACGCATCTGCTTGAGGGTGTCTTCCGGCAGCGCGTTGATGATGTCCAGACCGTTGACGTCGACGAACAGGAATTTGTCCTGGAAGGCGAAGTATTCCTGCAGGTAGCGATAGCCGCGGAAGGTGTTTAGCGGATACGGGATCAACGCTTCTTCTTCGGCAAAGCCCACCGGTTTGACCCGATCACCGGGAATCTTGAACGCCATCGGCTTGCCGCTGACGCCATCAATCGGTTTGCCGGCGCCGTCGAGCGGGATCAGTTCGATGCCTTCAAGGTTGCGCAGCAGGCTCAGGTAGAGCATCTGGCTGATATAGCGCTCGCCGGCAAAGTGCAGACGCAGCTTGCTCAGTTCCAGTTCACCGAGGTGACCGTCGGCGCTCATTTCCAGACGCAGGCTGAGCAGCGAGCCGTCGCCCTTCACCGAGTAATTCAACGCGGCCAGATCCAGCGGCAGCACGTCAGTCGGGTAGCAAGTACGGAAGCGGCAACGCACGTCTTCGATCGGCTTGCTTTCGATCGGCGTATCGCGCTCGACGCGTAATGCCGGCCCGGAACGCTTGAGCGGATCGAACTGCAAAATGCTGAACGCCGGCAGCGGACGCATGTAGTTCGGCCACAGCAATTGCATCAACGAATGGCTGAGCTCCGGCAGCTCGTCATCGAGCTTCTGGCGCAGCCGCCCGGTCAGAAACGCAAAGCCTTCGAGCAACCGCTCCACATCCGGATCCCGCCCGGCCTGGCCCAGATACGGCGCCAGCGCCGGACTACGCTCGGCGAAACGGCGACCGAGTTGGCGCAGTGCGGTGAGTTCGCTTTGGTAGTAGTGGTTAAACGACACGGGTTACCTGCCTGGTAGTGAAACGCATCAAAAAAATATCCTGTAGAGCGCGACCGTCACGCCGGCACAGACATAACCGCCAATCAGCAGGAACGGCACAATCGAGATCCAGCCGTACGCCATGTAGGCATCACTGAGCTGACCGACGACCAGACTGAGCAGGCCATACAGCATCCATGGCACGGCGTAGAACGGGATGAACTTCACCGGCGCCCACCAAACCATCCGCAGTGCCTGTTGCTCGTTGCGGCTCTGCGCCGATCGGGACATCCATAGCGAAAAACCCAAAAGCCCGGGAATTCCCCACCACAACAGGTACTGCCAATAAATCCCGGACGACTCGGGTGTTGAATACTCGCCACTCCACAGGTCATAGGAACTGATCGCCAACACCGCCAGCAATGGCCACCACAATGCAGCCATGAAGAAGCTGAGTTGCGCGCGACTGAGCATGAGCATCTCGCTTGATGAGTCGGTCATCGGCGAACCTCCACAGCGTGATCCATGCACCATGTGCGGACATCGCGCTTGTCGAAGCCTGCGCACCCATTGTCTTTCGCGATTACGCGATATGAATGTTCAGGGACGTACGCAAAAAAGTAATAGTTGTCCCTGTCCTCACCGTAGAGCCAGTAAGACGAAGAACCTTGATTGATTTCGTAAGGTTCGAATGTCCAGATGGACGACTGCGCAGGGATAAAATTTTCGCGGTCCATCAGCAACATAAAAGCGTTGGAAAGCGCGTGCGCAGCAAAATAGAGCATGCAAGCGAACGCTCCCACCACGAGTAGCAAGCGCTGCAGCCAAATCATTGCGAAGCGACCTGAGTCGGTCATGCGTCCGTCTCCTGCCCCGGGGTCGCTGGCACGTATTGATTCATCGCTGCGCAACTCCCTGTTTTTGCGGCGTGATCGCGACACCCGTATAGACATAGAGCTCTTCACCGCCGTAGCCACCAATTGCCGCAGCGCTGAGTGGATGGCTGTCCCTGGTGCCATATCGAACCCAGCCTTCAGTCCACATCCCACCATTTTCGTGACGAATTTCCACGTAATAGTCCGGCGCTTCGTGCTTGGTAATCTCGACGAATACCCCGCCATCCTCGGCGCCAACCCACAACGCGTTGGGATGCGCGAATAGCTTTGGTTCGGTCGAGCTTTCCATTCGCACCAGCAGCGTCAAGCCGACCAGAATCGCCAGCAAACCGACCGAGCTGAGAAAAGCGATGAGACATTGCCAGGCTCTGAGTTTCATCGAGCCAACCCGAACCAGTGCTTCATGGGCAGAAAGCCCCGGTATCGACCGTCCACGAACGGACAGCTTTTTCTTCAGTTTTTTTGATGCTCGCTACTGCCTTTCGCAAGGTCTGCGCGTCGATGGACTTAGTCGCGTTCTGGCTTTTGATCGACAGGCTGTACTGGTCGCTGATCTGACCCGATACGTCTTCACCGAATGACTGGTAGTTGCCGATGGAACTGCGCTGGTTCGGGTTTAACGTGAAACTGCGTGGCTGATCGTCATAGTTGGAGTCGTTTGCCAGCGTCAGTTCCAGCGGTACTCCACAAGTGTTCAGCAGGTAAACATCATTGCGATAGACCTGCTGCGCAGCGCATGCAATCAGCGAAACGAAGCACGCGAAGAAGCTTACCCATCTCATCATCAAAATCGTTCTTGGCAGTTTCATGGACAAACCGATGCCTCGCTGATTGTCCACTCGCGCTGGTACACCTGCTGAGCAGCACAGCCATAAAGGGAAACGAACGGCAAGATGAGACCGGTCAACCTAGTCATCGAACTCGACCCTTGCCAGCCAAAGCAGGCTTTTGACGTCCTGTTCAGACGCCGCCATTCTCTTTTGCAGATCAGCGGAGGACTGCGTGTAACTGCTGAAGTAATGCATGACATCCACCTCGCCGGCGTTCGGCGTCGGGTGGTTGTCCTTAGGGTTTTGCATCAATGTCGATGTTTCTTTGTGAGTCCAGGAGTAACCGGGGATGATTCCCCCGCCGTACTCATTGAGAATCAAATGACCAAACTCATGAGCCGACGTTTCTTTGAACTCTTCTCTGGCAATGTCTCTAGCGAACTCTGGAGTTCGACGTCGTTGAACAACGTAGCTTTCATAGGCATAACCGGCGTTGTGATAAACCTTTCTTGCAATCGCAAGACTGGTGGAACGACCGAAGTCCGCCGACAGCGAATCAATCAGAGGGAAATTCCCGGCTTTGGGCTCGACGTTGATCTCGGTTTTGACCGTGACTTTGTAAAGGCCTTTGCTGGTCGTGATGCCCTCGGCGATACCGCCGCCGCGCGCGCCATTACGCGACCAGTACAACTCGATACCTTCCTTGGCCCAGCCAAGCAACGTGCTGAAAGGCGTGGGTACCAGTCCGGGTGTGGAACCACTGCTGCCGCCATCCGAAAAGCTCGGGCGTAACGTGACTTCAACGGTCTTGGCGTTGCGGTCAACACGCACATCGACCCATTTCACCTTTTTAGCCGAGCAATCAAGCTTCACTTCAGTCACTTGCTGTTTTCCCGCCCCGGTCGCAGTGAGGCGCACTTTCAGGTTCGGGCTTTTCAGGACTTTGGTATCGAGGACGCCGGCTGTGTCGTAGCCGTCCCATTGCCATGGATGCTTGCCTGGCGGGAGGAACGGCGCGGTATTGGCTTCGGCGTATACCAACTTCTCGCCGTCCAGCACTTCCAGCGTCACACTGTCAGCTGCATCCATGCGGTTCTCGACAACGAAATCGACCAATTCACGGTTTTTCGATGTTCCTGATTTCAGCTCGTCGAAGTCTGGAATTTCCAGCGGCGTCAGTACCGAGTTGCCACCGGACTTCAAACCCAGTCGGTAATCCAGCGCCGCGATAACCGCTATGGCGGCAAGCCCCGAAAATGGCACTGGCGAATGCGAATTCCCGATGATCACCGTCCCGGAACCTGCCGTAACCTTGTTGCCGTGAGATCCAACGGAGCCGACCGTGGCGGCCGGTTTGCCATTGATCAAAACCGTGGTCGCCAGATCGCCGGACATCGCACCACCACACGCAGAGGCATCACCTTCACGGGCGGCCGCGAGGCCGTCGAAGAACACGTCACCGGAACCGGCGGCGATCGGGTTGGTGCCGTGGCCGGGGAGCGGGCAAGCGGTGGGGTCGGATACGCGTGCTGCTGGTTTGCCAGACATCGGGGATCTCCTTAGGTGACCTTGACTTGACCGCTGCCATCCAGGCGCGCGGAAAAACTGACCTGACGCTTGAACCCTTCAACTTCCAGCAGGCCTTCGATGCTGAAGGCGAGGCGAAGTTGATCGTGGTCACGCGGCAGGGAAATGACACGCACATTGCTCAGGCGCGGCTCGTAGGCTTCGATGAAGTTTTCGATGGCCAGACGGGCCTGACTCAGGGAGTCGTGCAGGCTCAGACGCATGTCATTGAGATCGGGCAACCCGTAGTCGGCCAGCGTTTGCACGCTGCCGGCCCGGGTGCTGAGCATTTTGGCCAGATGGGCAGCCACTGACGCCATGGCACAAGCCTCAAGGCTGTTGCCCTTGCGTAGTTGCGCGTCGCCGTTGAGACGTTCGAACAGGCTGCCGTATCCGTCCATGAGTCGCTCTTACTCTTTGTCCAGCTTGCCAACCAGCGACAGGGTGAAATCGGCACCCATGTACTTGAAGTGCGGACGCACGTTCAAGCTCACGCGGTACCAGCCCGGCTCGCCTTCAACGTCGCTGACGATCACTTGCGCAGCGCGCAGCGGACGACGGCCACGCACTTCGGCGCTCGGGTTTTCCTGGTCGGCGACGTACTGACGGATCCACTTGTTCAGTTCCAGCTCGAGGTCGGTACGTTCTTTCCACGAACCGAGTTGCTCGCGCTGCAGCACTTTCAAGTAGTGAGCCAGGCGGTTGACGATCATCATGTACGGCAGTTGGGTGCCGAGCTTGTAGTTCAGCTCTGCCGCCTTGCCTTCTGCGCTGATGCCGAAGAACTTCGGCTTCTGCACCGAACTGGCGGAGAAGAACGCCGCGTTGTCGGAGCCTTTACGCATGGTCAGGGAGATGAAGCCTTCCTCGGCCAGTTCGTATTCACGACGGTCGGAAACCAGAACCTCAGTAGGGATCTTGGTTTCGATTTCGCCCATGCTTTCGAAATGGTGCAACGGCAGATCTTCAACCGCGCCACCGCTCTGCGGGCCGATAATGTTCGGGCACCAGCGGAATTTGGCGAAGCTGTCGGTCAGCTTGGTGCCGAACGCGTAAGCAGTGTTGCCCCACAGGTAGTGCTCGTGGCTGTTGGCAACGGTTTCCTTGTACACGAACGATTTCACCGGGTTTTCTTCCGGATCGTACGGGTTACGCAGCAGGAAACGCGGCACGGTCAGGCCAACGTAGCGGGAGTCTTCCGAAGTACGGAAGCTCTGCCATTTGGCGAATTGCGGGCCTTCGAAGTGGTCTTTCAGATCTTTCAGATCCGGCAGGCCGGTGAAGCTTTCCAGACCGAAGAATTTCGGGCCGGCCGCAGCGATGAACGGCGCGTGCGACATGCACGAAACGCTGGCCACGTACTGCATCAGCTTGACGTCTGGCGAGCTCGGCGACATGTAGTAGTTAGCGATGATCGCGCCCACAGGCTGACCACCGAACTGGCCGTATTCAGCGGTGTAGATGTGCTTGTACAGGCCCGACTGCATGACTTCCGGCGAATCTTCGAAATCGTCCAGCAGGTCTTCTTTGGAGACGTTGAGGATTTCGATCTTGATGTTTTCGCGGAAGTTGGTGCGGTCGACCAGCAACTGCAGACCACGCCACGACGATTCCAGCGCCTGGAAGTCCGGGTGGTGCAGGATTTCGTCCATCTGACGGCTGAGCTTGGCATCGATCTCGGCGATCATGCGGTCAACCATGGCCTTCTTGACCGGCTCACCGTTGTTCTGCGGCTTGAGCAGTTCTTCGATGAACGCCGACACACCGCGCTTGGCGATGTCGTAGGCTTCGTCGTCCGGAGTCAGACGGGTTTCGGCGATGATGCTGTCGAGAATGCTGTACTCGCCGTTGCCGGCGCTCTTCTCTTGTGCTGCGCTAGTGCTCATTGTGTTGGCTTCCTTGGCTGGAGTCTCAGGCGTCCGGGGCTGCGGCGTTCAGGCCCAGCTCACCGAGTACGCGACCGCGGGATTCGTCGTCGGCGAGCACGCCTTCGATCGCTTTACGGAACGCAGGTGCGTTACCCAGCGGGCCTTTGAGGGCCACCAGCGCATCGCGCAGTTCCATCAGTTTTTTCAGCTCAGGCACTTGCTCGACCAGGCTGGCCGGGTTGAAGTCCTTCATCGAATTGACGCGCAGTTGCACAGCCAGCTCGTCGGCCTCGCCATCTTCCTGCAGACGGTTCGGCACGCTCAGCGTCAGACCCAGTTCTTGCTTGGCCAACACTTCGTCGAAGGTCATCTTGTCGATGCTGATCGGCTTGCGATCTTCGATTTTGCGATCGTCCTTGCGGTGGGTGTAGTCACCGATTGCCAGCAGCTTCAGCGGCAGTTCAATCTCTTCCTGAGCACCGCCGGTGGCGGGTTTGAAGGTGACGTTGATGCGTTCCTTGGGGGCTACCGAGCCTTCTTTGGCCATGGCTTTTCTCCTTGCGGTTGTGGCCCTGGGGCCTATTCGAGTACCACTTCGAGGTCGAGGTGGCACAGCCTGCGATAAATCTCTTCCTTGCGTTCACGTACGGCATGGTTCTGCGGCAACAACTCGCAGCAGCTATGCAGTAGATGCAGCACTTCCAATGCAAGATCGGGCTCCCAGGCGTGCAGGCCTGAGTCCTGTAATGTCTGATCGAGGGTTTCCAGCTGGTTCTTGGCCAGTTCGTATTTCTTGGCCATGAAGCACAGGCGCGCGAGGGCGAACTGCCAGAAGAAGCGCTCGCGGCCACCGTGGGCCGATTGCAAACCCTGCTTGAGCGTCTGCACGGCAGGCTTCAGGCCTTCCTTGCGCAGCAGCGGCAGGACTTCTTCGAGGGCTTTTTCCCAGGCTGGCTGGGTTTCGACGTTTTCGCTTTCGACCTTGCGCGGCGCACTGGCGCTTTGCAGGTGCGGCATGACGTTGGCGGCGATCCACGCCCGGGTGGACGGATCGGCAAACGGCGCACCGTCATGGAAACGCAACTCGACAATCCCGGGCAGCCGTTGAACCAAAAGCGCGAAGTGGATTTCCACTTCGCGCATTGCCAACTCGGCGTTGAGGTTCTGGAGACATTCCCAGACCATCCTCTGGCCATCGAACCAGAACGGCGCCTTCGCCAGGCTCGCCTCCAGTTCCACCAGCAGGTCAGCGTATTTGCCCTGATCGAAACGGTCCTGATAGAGCTTGAGTTTTTCCAGCGGCAGACCGCGCAACACGGTGATCTGCTCGGCGTTGCGCTCCGGCACGGCGTCGATGGTCATCCACAGCAGTGTGCGATTGAGGCGCAGGGCGCGCAGGTCGGTGGCTTTCTGCTTGAGCCACCAGGCACACAATGGCCGGGCGCTTTCCTGTTGCGCGCGCAGGGCTTTGTGCGCATCTCGTTCGTTGTCGATCGGTGCGCCGGGAGTAAGCAACTGGCTCGCGGCCTGTTTGACCTGCGCCACCGCCGCACCGACCACACCGGGAGCCGGCTGGTTGTCGGCCGCGCGCTGGATCATGGTTTTCAGGCGACGGGAGATCGGCAGCAACAGCGGCGAGTCATCGCCCAGATGCTCAGCACACGCCGCTTCAAGGCCGGACAGGTGCTCGGAGAGCTGCCGGAACATCGGCAACTGCTCTTTGATCGCAATGTTTTCGGTAATGACCTGCTCGAGGCGCGGCACCAGCCAGCCGATGGCGGCGGCACGGGTACGGGGTTTGAGCGGGTGAACGTCGGCCCAGTTGTTTTCCGACAGATGGTGCAGCAGACCGAGGCCGGCCAGCAGACCGGGGAAGGATTCGCGCTGGTACAGCGACCAGGTCAGCCAGGCGCCGACACGCAAATCCTTGGATTGGGTACGCAGCAGATTTTCGCTGTTTTCGCGAATTTTCAGCCAGTCGATCTGCCCGCTTTCGTGCATCGACGAGGCTTTGGCCAGCTCACTTTCCAAGGCCTCGAATTCGCTCGAAAAACGAACGTCTTCGCCCGCGAAATTCTCTTTGGAAACAGAGACTTTTGCGAGTTCGAGGTAATGGGCGGAAAGTTTGCTTGAGTAGGACATCCATGGCCTTTATTAAGGATTACAGTCAGGCGCCTATTGGAGTTACCGCGGCGCGGGACAGTATCGAAGAGCGGTGACGCGACTCATCCAATTGAGATGTGCTCTTTCAAGTGGGCGCATCGTAATCACTATGATGGCCACTAGCAAGCATCTGATTAAACAACAAGACGAACTGTTCTTTGTTTGTTGTAGGAGGTTTCCCTATATTCAGTCAGGGAATCCCCGATGCTCTGTTTATATTCGCATACCCTTACAAAACACCGGGAAAGCTTGATTTAGAGCGATCGTTCCAACTGCCGTCGATCACCGGAAGCCGGGGCTGGCGAGAGTGGCGCGGAGCATGACGGGTTTTGAAAAATTCGGATGTAGGATGATTCCGAAAGACTTCGGTGTTGTTTCAACAAGTCACCGCGAGACAACCGACAACTCAGAAAGTGCCATCAATATGATGGCTTTTATATATAGAGGATTTATTTAACTGTGAGGCTGATCGATAGCCAACAAATGCAATCAGTTACTCGGCCTTTATTAAGGCTGCAGGCCAGAATAAATCGGCAGGCATAAAAAATGGGCACCCGACCGCAATCGGTGTGCCCATTTTTCTACACGGTTCTCCCCGTTATTCGAGGAGTTCGCCGCAATTAAGGATTGACGCTGTCTTTCAACGATTTACCTGGCTTGAACGCAACGGTGTTGCTGGCCTTGATCTTCACCGGCTCACCGGTCTGCGGGTTTTTGCCGGTACGGGCGCCGCGGTGGCGTTGCAGGAAGGTGCCGAAGCCTACCAGCGTGACGCTGTCCTTGCGGTGCAGAGCGCCGGTGATTTCTTCGAGAACGGCGTTGAGTACGCGGTTGGCCTGTTCTTTGGTCAGATCTGCTTTTTCAGCGATTGCAGCGGCGAGTTCTGGTTTACGCATTAGTGAAGCCCCTTTGACGGTTTTTTGTTGTTATGTCCGTGCTGTTCTCGTTGGAACAGCGCCCAAGGCGCCGCAGGCTCTACTCTGCGGCAGACGGGAGTGAGAATGGCACGCGGATACCGGCGGCGCCAGTCTCCCCGCGACCTTTGTAGGGGCAAAAGCGGGGTGATTCCGACAGAACGACCGGTATTTACGCCAGCAGGGCTGGAAGCTGTTTGTTCAGGGCAAGTTTTTCCATCACCGCGGCGCCGGTTAGCGCGTAGCCGAGCAATTGGCCGTCGGCGCTGTGGCACAGGGCTTTGATGTCGGCGCCCTGCCCTTCGACAGTCCAGACGCCTTCGCTGCCCCGTGGCGGCGGCGATACGACCAGCGGACACACCGGGGTTTTCACGGTGATCGGCATCGGGCCGTAGCTCACGGCGGTCGGGTTTCCGGCGAGGGTTTGTGCCAGTGCTCGCGCACAACTCATCAGGGGCATCACGTACAGCAGATTCAGCCCGTCGACCTCAGCGCAGTCGCCCAAGGCGTAAATATTGGCGTGGGAGGTTTTCAGATGGCGATCCACTACGACACCGCGATTGACCTGTACGCCAGCGGCCGCCGCCAGATCGATGCGCGGACGCAGGCCAATGGCCGAGACCACCACGTCGCAAGGAATGACCTGGCCGTCGGACAGATGCGCTTCCAGGCCGTCGGCGACTTTCTGCAATCGGGTCAGTACCGGGCCGAGATGAAATTTCGCACCGAGGCCTTCCAGCCCGGCCTGCACGGCTGCCGCTGCGGCCGGGTGCAACAACATCGGCATGACCTGTTCGCACGGCGCCACCAGTTGCACTTCGTAGCCACCGAGAATCAGGTCGTTGGCGAATTCGCAGCCAATCAGGCCGGCGCCGAGCAACAGCACCCGGCGCTTGCCGGCCGCCGCTGCGCGAAAGCGCGCGTAGTCTTCGAGATCATTGATCGGGAACACCAGATCGGCGCCATCGCCCTCGACCGGTACGCGCACGGTTTCTGCGCCCCAGGCGAGGATCAGGTCACGGTAATAAACCGCTTCTTCGCCGATCCACAGGCGTTTATGGCCGGCGTCGATGCCGCTGATGCGCGTATGAGTGCGCACTTCGGCTTTCAACTGCTCAGCCATGGCCCCCGGTTCAGCCATGCTCAGGCCATCGGCGTCTTTGTTCTTGCCGAAACCGGTGGAGAGCATCGGCTTGGAGTAAGAGCGCCCGTCATCGGCGGTGATCAGCAGCAGCGGGGTTTCGCTGTCGAGCTTGCGAAACTCGCGGGCCAGGTTATAGCCCGCCAGCCCAGTGCCAACGATGACGACAGGTGCGCTCATGCCTTACTCCTTTGTTTTGCTTAGTTGATTTCGATCATTTCGAAGTCCAGCTTGCCGACGCCGCAGTCGGGGCACAGCCAGTCTTCCGGCACGTCCTGCCACAGAGTGCCCGGCGCAATGCCGTCATCCGGCCAACCCTCGGCTTCGTTGTAGATCAGGCCGCAGACCACACATTGCCACTTTTTCATTCAAGTACTTCCTCAGGGTTCAGGCTTATTGCCGGCGCGGACGGTCGATGGGTGTTGCGCTGCCATCCGGCTCAGGGCGTTTTGTACTGATGGAGCCGGGCAGATGCAAGCCTGTTCGGCGCAACGGCGACCCGGATCAATCAATATCGGCGGCCACCATGTTAAGCTCGCCGCCTCATTTGCGGCCAATAATGACTCATTGTGCAACATTCAAATGCCTGCCCGGCCCCGCTCTGGCTGACTCAAAGCCGACTGACGCCCCTCCCCGATTCGTTGACCCTCGACTGGCTGTTCGACGAAGGCTCCCTCACCCGCCGACTGACCCGGCTGTCCAATGACGGCTTCAGCGTCACGCCACTGTTTGAAGGCTGGGACACCTTGCGTGCCGATGAATGCGCCGCACTGGATCTGGCCGAGGGCAGCGAAGGCTGGGTGCGCGAGGTGTATTTGCGCGGTCACGGCGAGGCCTGGGTGTTTGCCCGCAGCGTCGCTTCGCGCGCCGCCTTACAGGGTGACGGCTTGCACATGGACGAACTGGGCAGCCGCTCGCTGGGCGAATTGCTGTTTTGCGATCAGGCCTTCCAGCGCCGCGCCATCGAAGTCTGCCACTACCCTGAACAATGGTTGCCGCCAGCCGCCAAAGCGCCAGAGTTGTGGGGCCGGCGGTCGCGCTTCGACCGTGGCGCGTTGAGCGTGCTGGTCGCGGAAATCTTTCTGCCGAGTCTGTGGAGCGCCGCCCGCGCCCATCCGGAGAACTGCTGATGTATCAGAGTCTGCTCAAGTCCCTGAACCGCTTGAACCCGCGCGCCTGGGATTTCATTCAGTTGACCCGGATGGACAAGCCGATCGGCATTTACCTGCTGCTGTGGCCGACGCTGTGGGCGTTATGGATTGCCGGTAAAGGCTCGCCGTCGCTGGCCAATATCGTGATTTTCGTCCTCGGCGTGGTACTGACCCGCGCCGGCGGCTGCGTGATCAACGACTGGGCCGATCGCAAGGTCGACGGCCACGTCAAACGCACCGCGCAACGGCCGCTGGCCAGCGGCAAGATCAGTTCGAAAGAGGCGCTGGTGTTCTTCGCGCTGCTGATGGGCGTGAGTTTCCTGCTGGTGCTGTGCACCAATGCGCCGACCATCTGGCTGTCGCTGGGCGGTCTGGCGCTGGCGTTCACTTATCCGTTCATGAAGCGCTACACCTATTACCCGCAAGTGGTACTGGGCGCGGCGTTTTCGTGGGGGATGCCGATGGCGTTTACTGCCGAGACCGGTGAGTTGCCGGCGGCAGCGTGGCTGCTGTGGATCGCCAATCTGCTGTGGACGGTGGGTTACGACACCTATTACGCGATGACCGATCGCGATGACGATTTGAAGATTGGCGTGAAATCCACGGCAATTCTGTTCGGCGAGGCGGACCGGGTGATCATCCTGAGCCTGCAGGCGTTGTCGCTGGGCTGCCTGCTGCTGGCGGGGTCGAAGTTCGAGTTGGGGATCTGGTTCCATCTCGGCTTGCTGGTGGCTGCCGGGTGTTATGCGTGGGAATTCTGGTACACCCGCGATCGTGACCGCATGCGCTGCTTCAAGGCGTTTTTGCACAATCATTGGGCCGGGTTGGCGATTTTCGTCGGGATTGTGCTGGATTACGCGTTGCGCTAAACGCAAATCAATGTAGGAGTGAGCCTGCTCGCGAAAGCGGTGTGTCAGTTAACGAAAATGCCGACTGATACACCGCTATCGCGAGCAGGCTCACTCCTGCAAGGGACCGCGTTTACTTGGCTTTGGCGACTTTCCACGCGCCGTCCATTTTGCCGTCACCGGTCATGTCACCGGCTTTCTTGTCCATCACGAAGGTGTACAGCGGCATGCCTTGGTAGGCCCATTGCATCGTGCCGTCGTCGCGTTTGATGACAGTCCAGTCACCCATCGACTTGTCACCCGCGGTCGCCATCAACGGCGGCCAGTTCGTTGCGCATTTGTCGTTGCACATCGACTTGCCGCCCGAGTCCTTGGCGAAGGTATACAGGGTCATGCCCTTGTGGTCGATGTACATGCCGTCCTTCTCCATCGCCGGATCCGCAGCCAGTGCAAATCCAGGCAATGTCAGGGCCGCAGCCATCAGCAGGGCTTTGAAAGGAACAGTCATTTGAGTCATGGAAACCTTCTTTTGTGGTTGTCAGGATTCGGACTTAGAGCTTAGTTGAGTATTTGCACAATCGCTGCCGGACTAAAATACTGTCACACGACTGCAATAATTCCGTTATCTAATGCGGCGCAAGACAGTTAAATGACAAGAGGATTAAGGCATGGTTGGCAGGAGCATTCTGATCGTCGACGACGAAGCGCCCATTCGCGAAATGATCGCCGTTGCGTTGGAAATGGCCGGCTATGACTGCCTCGAGGCAGAGAACTCGCAGCAGGCGCACGCCATCATCGTCGACCGCAAGCCGGACCTGATCCTGCTCGACTGGATGCTGCCCGGCACCTCCGGCATCGAGCTGGCCCGTCGTCTGAAACGTGATGAACTGACCGGGGACATCCCGATCATCATGCTCACCGCCAAGGGTGAAGAGGACAACAAGATCCAGGGTCTTGAAGTCGGCGCCGACGACTACATCACCAAACCGTTTTCCCCGCGCGAACTGGTCGCACGCCTTAAAGCCGTGCTGCGCCGCGCCGGTCCGACCGACGGCGAAGCGCCGATCGAAGTCGGTGGCCTGCTGCTCGACCCGATCAGCCACCGCGTCACCATCGACGGCAAACCGGCCGAGATGGGCCCGACCGAATACCGTCTGCTGCAATTCTTCATGACCCACCAGGAACGCGCCTACACCCGTGGCCAGTTGCTGGATCAGGTCTGGGGCGGCAACGTCTATGTTGAAGAGCGCACCGTCGACGTGCACATCCGCCGCCTGCGCAAGGCCCTCGGTGACGCTTACGAAAATCTGGTACAAACCGTGCGCGGCACCGGCTACCGGTTTTCCACCAAGGCCTGAGCCGACCGCCAGACTCGCAGACAAGGACCGTATTTCCCGTGAATCAAAACTGGCATGGCACCCTGATTCGCCACATGCTGCTGCTGGTCACCGTCTGCCTGGTGATCGGCCTGATCACCGGCTATTACGGCTGGAGCCTCGCGGCGGGCCTGGGGATCTATCTGGCCTGGACGCTGAAGCAATTGCTGCGTCTGCACGAATGGCTGCGCCAGCATCAACCCGACGAAGCACCGCCCGATGGCTATGGTCTGTGGGGCGAAGTGTTCGACAGCATCTACCACCTGCAACGCCGCGACCAACGTGTGCGCGGGCGCCTGCAAGCGGTGATTGACCGGGTGCAGGAATCCACCGCCGCGCTGAAAGACGCGGTGATCATGCTCGACAGCGACGGCAACCTGGAATGGTGGAACCGCGCTGCCGAAACCTTGCTCGGCCTCAAGACCCCGCAGGACAGCGGCCAACCGGTGACCAACCTGGTACGCCATCCGCGCTTCAAGGAATACTTCGAGCAGGACAGCTACGCCGAGCCGCTGGAAATCCCCTCGCCAACCAACGATCGCGTGCGCATTCAGTTGTACCTGACCCGCTACGGCAACAACGAACACTTGATGCTGGTGCGCGATGTCACGCGCATCCATCAGCTGGAACAGATGCGCAAAGACTTCATCGCCAACGTCTCTCACGAGTTGCGCACACCACTGACAGTGATCTGCGGCTATCTGGAAACCCTGCTCGACAACGTCGAAGAAGTGAATCCGCGCTGGAGCCGCGCCCTGCAGCAGATGCAGCAACAGGGCGGACGCATGCAGACGCTGCTCAACGATTTGTTGCTGCTGGCGAAACTCGAAGCCACCGATTACCCGTCGGACAACCAGCCAGTGCAGATCGACAGCCTGCTGCAATCGATCAAGAGCGATGCGCAGCAATTGTCCGGCGCGAAGAACCAGCGCATCAGCCTCGAAGCCGACGCCGGCCTGTTGCTCAAGGGCAGCGAGGCGGAATTGCGCAGCGCGTTCTCCAATCTGGTGTTCAACGCGGTGAAGTACACCCCGGCCGAGGGCAACATCCGCATTCGCTGGTGGGGCGACGATCAGGGCGCACACCTGAGCGTGCAGGATTCCGGGATTGGCATCGACAGCAAACACCTGCCGCGCCTGACTGAACGTTTCTACCGCGTCGACTCCAGCCGCAACTCCAACACCGGCGGCACCGGGCTGGGTCTCGCCATCGTCAAACACGTACTGCTGCGCCACCGCGCACGCATGGAGATCAGCAGCGTGCCCGGTCACGGCAGCACGTTCACCTGCCATTTTGCCCCGGCTCAGGTGGCCCATGTGCGGGCCATCAGCGCCGCCGAGTAAGACCGACCGGCACTCGCCACTAGGCAATCGCCATGTCAGCCGCTACATTGGCTGACTTGTGCCTGCCTTTCAGGCGCGATTTTTCTCCCTCTTGAATCACACGGAACCCGCAAAACTCCATCATGGACCCTTCCCCTGGCTTGTCCCTCGCAACAATATTCGCCGATTTCGGCATGATCCTTTTTGCTCTGATCCTGGTTTTGCTCAACGGCTTTTTCGTTGCGGCGGAATTCGCCATGGTCAAACTGCGCTCGACCCGGGTCGAGGCCATCGCTGATCAGAACGGCTGGCGCGGACACATCCTGCGCACCGTGCACAGTCAGCTCGATGCGTACCTCTCGGCGTGTCAGCTGGGTATCACCCTCGCCTCCCTCGGCCTCGGCTGGGTCGGTGAGCCGGCCTTTGCGCACATTCTCGAACCGCTGCTGAGCGCGGTCGGCGTGCAGTCGCCGGAAATCGTCAAAGGCGTGTCGTTCTTCACCGCGTTCTTCATCATTTCGTACCTGCACATCGTGGTCGGTGAACTGGCCCCGAAATCCTGGGCGATCCGCAAACCCGAGCTGCTGTCGCTGTGGACGGCCGTGCCGCTGTACCTGTTCTACTGGGCGATGTACCCGGCGATCTACCTGCTCAACGCCAGCGCCAACGCGATCCTGCGTATCGCCGGCCAAGGCGAACCCGGCCCGCACCACGAACACCATTACAGCCGTGAAGAACTGAAACTGATCCTGCACTCCAGCCGTGGCCAGGATCCGAGCGATCAGGGCATGCGTGTATTGGCGTCGGCGGTGGAAATGGGCGAACTGGAAGTGGTCGACTGGGCCAACTCCCGCGAAGACCTGATCACCCTCGAATTCAACGCGCCGCTGAAAGAAATCCTGGCGATGTTCCGTCGCCACAAGTTCAGCCGTTATCCGGTGTACGACAGCGAGCGCCAGGAGTTCGTCGGCCTGCTGCACATCAAGGATCTGCTGCTGGAACTGGCAGCACTGGATCACATTCCCGAGTCGTTCAACCTCGCCGAACTGACCCGCCCGCTGGAACGCGTATCACGGCACATGCCGCTGTCGCAGTTGCTGGAGCAGTTCCGCAAGGGCGGCTCGCACTTCGCCGTGGTCGAGGAGGCTGACGGCAACATCATCGGCTACCTGACCATGGAAGACGTGCTGGAAGTGCTGGTCGGCGACATTCAGGACGAACATCGCAAGGCTGAGCGCGGGATCCTCGCCTATCAGCCGGGCAAACTCTTGGTGCGGGGTGACACGCCGCTGTTCAAGGTGGAACGCCTGTTGGGCATCGACCTTGATCACATCGAAGCGGAAACCCTTGCCGGGCTGGTCTACGAGACTTTGAAGCGCGTACCTGAAGAGGAAGAAGTGCTGGAGGTCGAAGGCCTGCGGATCATCATCAAGAAGATGAAAGGGCCGAAGATTGTGCTGGCCAAGGTGTTGATGCTGGATTGAGTGCAATGCGGGAAACCGCGTTGCCTGCTAAAAGATCGCAGCCTGCGGCAGCTCCTACAGGGATCGCATTCCCATGCAGGAGCTGCCGCAGGCT
>NZ_AKJR01000166.1:0-9842 GCF_000282235.1 Pseudomonas sp. GM24
TCGGCAGCTCCTACATGAAATCTGCATACGTCCTGTAGGAGCTGCCGCAGGCTGCGATCTTTTGCTCTTCAACAATGGCTGCCACCGCACCAATTACCAAAATCGCCGGGCTTTTCAGCCCAAACCTGAACGCATCAGCACTCATGCTCGCCAGATCACTCCGGCATTCGCGCTGCTCTGGCAACGACGCATTCTCGATCATCGCCACCGGCGTATCCGCTGCCATCCCGCCCGCCAGCAACTGATCGCGAATCTCGCCTAGCTTGGCCACCCCCATGTAAACCACCAGCGTTGTGCCGCCCTGCGCCAGTGCCTGCCAGTTCAACTGGCTGTCATCCTGAGTATGCGCAGTCACCAGCGTCACCCCGCGTGCGACCCCACGCAACGTCAGCGGAATATCGCACTGCGTCGCCCCGGCCAGCCCGGCGGTGATGCCATTGACCAACTCCACCTCGACGCCACGCTCACGCAGCCAATGCGCCTCTTCACCCCCTCTACCGAAAATGCACGGATCGCCACCCTTGAGCCGCACCACACACTTGCCGTGGCGGGCATAGCGCAGCATCAGTCGATGAATGAACGCTTGCGGTGTCGAGCGGCAACCACCGCGTTTACCCACGGCAATGATGCGCGCATCAGGGCAGTGCTCCAGCACCGCCTCGTTGACCAGATCATCGATCAGCACCACGTCGGCCTCGCGCAGAGCGCGCACCGCTTTGAGGGTCAGCAGTTCCGGATCGCCGGGGCCGGCGCCTACCAGCCAGACTTTTGCATTCATGCTGCTTTCCTCATCAGATGATGGCGACCGGCTGCAACTCGGCAGCCAGCAAACGCTTTATTTCCGGGACGCACGAACCGCATTGCGTGCCGCAACCCAAATTGCTTTTCAAGCCTTGCAGATCCAGCCCTTGGCGAATACCGGCGCAGACCGCGTTGAGGCTGACGTTGTTGCAGTTGCACAGGGTCTTATCCGCAGCGATCTGCGCCCCGGCACTGCCCGGCGGCGCACTCATCGGTGCCAGCAACCAGCGCCGCAGTTGTTCGTCGGCACGGCCTTCCAGCCACAACCCTTGCAGCCAATGCCGGGCGAGGGTTTCGCCGGCCAGGCGAATCGCGGTGATTCGGCCGTTTTCAATACGCACGCGCTTGCCAATGGCCCGGCGCGGATCGTCATAGGCCAAAACCGGGCCGTCGATCAGCGACAGGCATCGGTCGATTTCACTGAGCAATTGCGCATCCGGTGCCTCGCTGCTGGCAGCGCGTATCAGCAATGCCGATCGTTCACGTCCGACAAGGCTGAGGCTAACGTAGGAAAATGCCTCACAGAGCGGTCGTAGCGTCTCGAAGTGCCGTTGAACATCACCTTCGATCAGTGCGAAAAGCTGCCACGGCAGATTGACCGGTTCCAGGCGCACGCCGCTGTGTTTGAGTTCCGGTTGTTTCGACAAAGGATCGAAGGCCGGCAGGGTCAGGCTGTTCACGCCGCCCTTGAGGAAGCGATCGCCCCAGTGCATCGGTAGAAACGCTTGTCCCGGACGTACGCTGTCATCACTAGCGACCGCAACAATTACCGCGCCGCGACGACTTTTCAGATTGACCAGATCGCCCGGCTGCAAACGATGCCGGCGCATTTCATCTGGATGCAGGCTCAACACCGCTTCGTTGACATGCCCGAACAGTTGCGCTGCCGTACCGGTGCGGCTCATACCGTGCCATTGATCACGCAAGCGGCCAGTGATCAACGTCAGCGGAAAGCGTGCATCGCGTTGTTCTTTGGCGGCACGATACGGGTCGGCGATGAATTGCGCGCGCTCGTTGGCGGTTGGGAAAATCCCGTCTTCGTACAGTCGTGGCGTTCCTCGCCGCGCTCCGACAGGGAAGGGCCATTGCTGCGGTCCGATCTCGTCGATCAGCGCGTGACTGATCCCGGACATATCCAGATCCCGCCCACGCGTCAGCCCTTTGAACTCATCGAACAGTTGTGCAGGTTGGGTGAAAGTAAACAGGCTCGATGCAGAGGGGCGCAGACGTTTCTCCAGACGCTGCGCGAAATCTACCGTAATCGCCCAATCCGGCCGCGCCTCACCCGGTGGGAGAATGGCTTTGCGCACGTGGGAAATGCGTCGCTCGGAATTGGTCACCGAACCTTCTTTCTCGCCCCAACTGGCGGCGGGCAGCAGCAGATCGGCGAATGCTGCGGTTTCAGTCGTGCGAAAGGCTTCTTGCAGAACCACAAACGGGCAAGCTTCCAGCGCCGCGCGCACCGCACTCTGATCCGGCATCGATTGCGCAGGGTTGGTGCAGGCAATCCACAACGCCTTGATCTTGCCGCTGCGCACTTGCTCGAACAGTTCGATGGCGCTGAGACCAGTGCTTTCCGGCAACCGATCAACGCCCCAATAAGCCGCCACTTCAGCGCGGTGTTCAGGGTTGGCCGCGTCTCGATGGCCCGGCAACAGATTCGACAAACTACCGGTTTCGCGCCCGCCCATGGCATTCGGCTGACCGGTGAGGGAGAAAGGTCCTGCACCCGGACGACCGATTTGCCCGGTGGCCAAGTGCAGATTGATCAACGCGCTGTTTTTTGCGCTACCGGCCGTGGACTGGTTCAAACCCATGCACCACAACGACAGAAAACTCGGCGAAGTGCCAACCCATTCGGCGCATTGCTGCAGTTGCTCGACGCTGATGCCGCATAACTGTGAAACCATTTGCGGGGTGTAATCGCGCACCAGATTCTTCAATTCGGCGAGGCCATCGGTGTGCGCCTTGACGAAGTCGCGATCAATCCAGTCTTCCCACAACAGCAGGTGCAAAATCCCATGGAATAAAGCGACATCGGTACCGGGCAGAATCGCCAGGTGCAGATCGGCGAGGTCGCAGGTGTCGGTGCGTCGTGGATCAATGACGATGACTTTCATCTGCGGGCGGCGGGATTTTGCTTCCTCCAGCCGACGGAAAAGTACTGGATGGGCGTAGGCCATGTTACTGCCGACGATCATCACGCAATCGCTGAGCTCCAGGTCCTCATAGCTGCACGGCGGGGCGTCGGCGCCGAGGCTGCGCTTGTAGCCGACCACGGCTGAAGACATGCACAGGCGTGAATTGCTGTCGATGTTGTTGGTGCCAACCAACGCCCGCGCCAGTTTGTTGAAGGCGTAGTAGTCCTCGGTCAGCAACTGTCCGGAGATATAGAACGCGACGCTGTCCGGGCCGTGTTCGGCGATGGTTTCGGCGAACACGTTGGCGGCATGTTCCAGCGCAGTGTCCCAATCCGTGCGGCTGCGCGCCAGGCCTTTGCCCAAACGCAGTTCCGGGTACAGCGCGCGGGCCGCGAGGTCGCCGGTCAGGTGCAGGGTCGAGCCTTTGCTGCACAGTTTGCCGAAGTTGGCCGGGTGCGCCGGATCGCCGCTGACGCCGAGGATGCGCTCGCCGCCATGCTCGATCAGCACGCCGCAGCCGACCCCGCAATAACAGCAGGTCGAGGCGGTCGTCTGGCGGTTCATCAGATGGCGTCCCGCAGAGCCAGTTGCACACGACCGTTTTCGACTCGCGCTGGGTGATGGTGCGCGCAACCGATGTCCGGCGCCTGCGCCTCGCCGGATTGCAGGTCGATCTGCCAATTGTGCAGCGGACAGGCCACGCGTTTTCCGTAGATCAAACCTTGTGACAACGGCCCACCCTTGTGTGGGCAGCGGTCGTCGAGGGCGAAAACTTCGTCGTCGCTCGTACGAAAAATCGCAATGTCACCTTTCGGCCCGGCAATGATTCGCGAACCGAGAGCATTGATCTCGTCGAGGGCACAGATATCCAGCCAGTTCATGCCGGCACCTCCAGGTTTTTCACTGAAATTACGTCGAATTCTTTCTTCAGTTGCGGCTGCGCCAGACGTTCTTTCCACGGATCCTGTTCGAACGACAGGGAGAATTGCAGGCGTTCGTTCAGCGCTTTGCGGCGCTCCGGGTCTTCCAGCACGGCTTTCTTGATGTGTTCCATGCCGACCCGTTGCAGGTAGTGCACGGTGCGCTCGAGGTAGAAGGCTTCTTCGCGATACAGCTGCAAGAAGGCACCGTTGTATTCGCGCACTTCTTCGGCGGTTTTCAGCTTGACGAAGAATTCGGCGACTTCGGTTTTGATCCCGCCGTTACCGCCGATGTACATCTCCCAACCGGAGTCGACGCCGATGATTCCTACGTCTTTGATCCCCGCTTCCGAGCAGTTGCGTGGGCATCCGGAGACAGCCAGTTTCACTTTATGCGGTGACCACATGTTGAACAGGTCGTGCTCAAGCTCGATGCCCAGTTGTGTCGAGTTTTGCGTGCCGAAGCGGCAGAACTCACTGCCGACGCAGGTTTTCACCGTGCGGATGGATTTGCCGTAGGCGTGGCCGGACGGCATGTCGAGGTCTTTCCACACGCCCGGCAGATCCTGCTTCTTGATGCCGAGCAAATCGATGCGCTGGCCGCCGGTGACCTTGACCATCGGCACCTGATACTTGTCAGCCACATCGGCAATCCGCCGCAGTTCCGAAGGATTGGTCACGCCGCCCCACATGCGTGGTACCACCGAGTAAGTGCCGTCCTTCTGGATGTTGGCGTGTGCACGTTCGTTGATCAGGCGCGATTGCGGATCGTCCTTGGCTTCGCCGGGCCAGGTGGAAATCAGGTAATAGTTGAGGGCCGGGCGGCACGTTGCGCAACCGTTCGGCGTGCGCCAGTTGAGGTAGCTCATGGTGCCAGCGATGGTCAGCAGATGCTGCTCGCGAATGGCTTGGCGGATCTGTCCGTGGTTGAGGTCGCTGCAACCGCAGATGGCTTTTTCGCTTTTCGGTTTGACATCCGCTGCGCCGCCGACGGTGTTGATCAGGATCTGCTCGACCAGTCCGGCGCAGGAGCCGCAGGAGCTGGCCGCTTTGGTGTGTTTCTTCACCTCATCGACGCTGAACAGGCCGTGTTCCTGAATGGCTTTGACGATGGTGCCTTTGCACACGCCGTTGCAACCGCAGACTTCGGCGGTGTCGGCCATGACCATGGCTTTGTCCTGACCCTGATGTCCTACGTCGCCCAAAGCGTTTTCGCCAAACATCAGGTGATCGCGGATCTCGCCGATGGCGTGATTCTCACGAATCTGGCGGAAATACCAACCGCCATCTGCCGTATCGCCGTACAGACAGGCGCCGACCAGCACGTCATCCTTGATCACCAGTTTTTTGTACACGCCGCCGATCGGGTCGGAGAGGGTGATGGTTTCCGTTCCTTCGCCACCCATGAAGTCGCCAGCGGAAAACAGGTCGATGCCGGTGACTTTGAGTTTGGTCGAGGTCACCGAACCCTGATAACGGGCGAAGCCCAGTTGTGCGAGGTGGTTGGCGCAAACCTTGGCCTGCTCGAACAGTGGCGCGACCAGACCGTAGGCAATGCCACGGTGGCTGGCGCACTCGCCGATGGCGTAGATGCGTGGGTCGTAAGTTTGCAGGGTGTCGTTGACCAGGATCCCGCGATTGCACGGGATGCCGGCCTTTTCCGCGAGTTCGGTGTTGGGGCGAATACCGGCGGCCATCACCACCAGATCGGCGGGGATAATGTCGCCGTTCTTGAATTGCACCGAGCCGACCCGGCCATTGCCGGCGTCATGCAAGGCCTGAGTCTGTTCGCACAGACGGAAGTGCAGGCCACGGGATTCAAGGGCGCTTTGCAGCAGTTGACCGCTGGTTTTGTCGAGTTGGCGTTCCAGCAACCATTCGCCGATGTGCACCACGGTGACGTGCATGCCGCGCAACATCAGGCCATTGGCGGCTTCGAGGCCGAGCAGGCCACCGCCGATGACCACCGCGTGTTTGTGGGTTTTCGCGGTGTCGATCATCGCCTGGGTGTCGGCAATGTCGCGATAGCCGATCACGCCGTGCAGGGTATTGCCGGTGATCGGCAAGATGAACGGTGTCGAGCCAGTGGCGATCAGCAGGCGATCGTATTCGGCTTCGGTGCCGTCCTCGGCGATCACCCGGCGTTTGACCCGGTCAATCTCCACCACTTTGCGGTTGAGCAACAACTTGATGTTGTTTTCCAGGTACCAGTCGAGGTCGTTGAGCACGATCTCCTCGAAGGTCTGCTCACCGGCCAGCACCGGCGAGAGCAGGATGCGATTGTAGTTGGTGTGTGGTTCGGCGCCGAAGACGGTGATGTCGTACAGCTCGTTGCTCAGCTTGAGCAATTCTTCGAGGGTGCGGACCCCGGCCATGCCATTGCCGATCATCACCAGTTTGAGTTTTTTCATCAGGTTCTCCGGGAGCTGCGGCTGGCCTCTTGTGGGCAGTCAGGCCTTGCTCGACAAATTTTGCGCAAACAAAAAAAGGCGTCCCGCTAGTTGCCTAGCGAGGACGCCTTTGTCCTGGTCCCGTTCTCTCGGGAAGCGCAGCCTTCGTCGTTGAAGGTTGGGCTTTATGTGTGTGCTGAGTGGGCTAATGCAGTGGTTGTGCCAAGTGGGAACAGTGGCGGGTTTATTGGGGTTTGGCAGGTTCTGAGGGTGATTTTTTGCACTGAATCGAGGCGGGTTGCTCGTTCGTGGGGCGCTCAGGTAGATGGATTTGTGGTGATTGGGCTGACGTCATCGCGAGCAGGCTCACTCCTACAGTGGAACGCGTTTCGAATTGTAGGAGTGAGCCTGCTCGCGATGGCCGCGACGCGGTGTCAGTGATGAAACAACAAAACCAGAAGCACCAGATTCCCGAGCAACGCCAGCAATGCCATCGTCCGCCAGACCTTCAGCGGCTCCCGCTCCAATAACGGTCGAGGCCGCACACTCAAACTCTGCCGCTCGCCCTGTTCCAGCACCAACAACCACTCTTCAGCCGTTTCAAACCGTTGTTGCGGATCCGCCGCCACGCCACGCTGCAGACTCTGCGCCAACCATTCCGGCAGATCAGGCCGATAGCGACTGGCAATCACCGGCAGACCAAATCGCGGCCGTTGAAACGCTTCAATCTCGCCATAAGGAAAATGCCCGGTAAGCAGGAAATACAGGGTCACGCCGACTGCATACAAATCCTGCTGCGCACTCGGCGGATCACCGCGAAACGCTTCCGGGGCGATGTAACTTGGGGTTCCGGGCAGCGTTGACGGCGCGTCTTCGGACAAGCCCGGGCAATACGCCAAGCCAAAATCCAGCAGGCGTAACTCGCCGTCGTCACCCCAATGCAGGTTTTCCGGTTTGATGTCCCGGTGCAGAATCTGCCGCCGATGCAAAAGCCCCACCGCGCGCAGCAGGCGCTCGGCGATATCCTGCCATTGCGCCAGCGGCAATGGGCCGGACTGCTGAAACAGCTGAGCCAGCGTTGTCCCGGAATATTCGCGCATCACGTAGTACAAATGTTGACGCTGCTGGCAGGCATGGACTTCAGGAAAGTGCCGGCCGGCCACGCGTTTCAGGAACCATTCCTCGGACAGCAGCGCTTGCCCGGCGCGAGGATCATCGCTGGAGCGCGACGGCAGGGTTTTCAACAGCCATGCCTGGCCTTGTCCATCGACAACCCGATACAGCAGCGATTGCTGACTCTGAGCGACAATCCCCTGCACCTGCCAGCCTTCGAAGGATTGGCCAGGTTTCAGCGGCGGCGGCAGGGGCCATTGCTGCAAATGAATCAATGCATCGCCGATATTCGCTTCACCCAGCGCATCGACGCGCACCAGCAATGCGCTGGCATTGTCCTGACTCCCCGCCAGATGCGCGGCATTGACCAGCGTCTGCGCGGCGCTTTGCAGATCCGGTTGATCACGCAGAATCGCGGCAATCGCGGTATCGCCCAGCGTCGACCAGACTCCGTCACTGAGCAGCACAAAGCTTTCACCGTCACGCAGTTCACCGTCGAGGAAATCCAGCACCAGATGCTGATCCAGCCCCAATGCACGCTTGAGCACATGCTGCATGCCCGGCTGCTCCCAGACATGATCCTCTGAGATCCGCTGCAAACTATCGTCGTGCCAGCGATACACCCGGCAATCGCCGACGTGGGCGAGGGTAAAACGCCGACCGCGCATGACCACCGCGCTGACGGTGGTGAGCAAGGGTTGGCCACCGCCATTGGCCTGCAACCAGCGATTTTGCGCGAGCAGCAGTCGGTCCAGTGCCTGCGCCACGCTCCAGGTTTCCGGTGTGGCGTAGTAGTCGAGCGCCAGCGCCTGCAAGGTCGAACGCGCAGCCAGTCCGCCATCGGCACACTGGCTGACGCCATCAGCGATAGCGAACAGATAACCCTTGCTCGCCGCCAGCGCCGGAGCGGGCGTGACCAAGCGCAAAGCGTCCTGATTCTCCGCACGCGGGCCAGTAGCGCTGGCTTCGGCAAAACTCAGTTGCAGGGCCATCGACGCCTCAGACCCGCGCCGCCGTTACGGCTGCCGAACCCCAGGTGGTTCTCCAGCGACGCTTGACGCCGTGCAGGCCAAACCACGCCAACACGCCGAGGCTGGCGAACAACCACAGGGCCAGTTGATAGCTGCCGGTGCTCTGTTTGATCGCACCCATGCCGGCGGCCAAGGCGAAACCGCCGATGCCGCCGGCCATGCCGATCAGCCCGGTCATGACGCCGATCTCCAAGCGAAAACGCTGCGGCACCAGTTGGAACACCGCACCGTTGCCTGCCCCTAAACCGAGCATGGTGCAGACGAAAAGTGCCAGCGCCGCGTAGGAACTCGGCAGGTTGAAACCGACCGCGGCGATGCAGACGGCGGCGACGGTGTACATCGCCAGCAGTGTGCGGATACCGCCAAAGCGATCAGCCAGTGCGCCACCCAGCGGTCGCATCAAACTGCCGCCGAACACGCAGGCGGCGGTGTAGTAACCGGCCGTCACCGGACTCAGACCGTATTGATCGTTGAAATAGCCGGGCAGGGCGCTGGCCAGACCGATGAAGCCGCCGAAGGTCACGCTGTAGAAAAACATGAACCACCAGCTATCGCGGTCGCCCAAGGCTTTGAAGTAGTCAGCCATGGCTTTGGCTTTCGGCCGCTCAGGGGCGTTTTTTGCCAGCCAGGCGAACAATACCAACGTCAGGATCAACGGAATCAACGCGAAGCCGAAGACATTGCTCCAGCCGAACGCAGCCGCCAGTACCGGAGCGAGCAGTGCGGCAAACACGGTGCCCGAGTTGCCCGCACCGGCGATGCCCATGGCTTTGCCCTGATGCTGCGGCGGGTACCACTGCGACGCCAGTGGCAGAGCGACGGCAAACGATGCGCCAGCCATGCCGAGGAACAGGCCGAGTATCAGCGCCTGTTCATAACTGTGGATGCCGAGTTTCCAGGCGCCGAACAGTGCGCAGATCACGATGACCTGGCCGATCAGCCCGGCGGTTTTCGGCGACAGCCGATCGGCGAGCATGCCCATCACAAAGCGCAGCACCGCGCCAGCGAGGATCGGCGTGGCGACGACGAGGCCACGTTGTTGTGTGGTCAGGTGCAGGTCGGCGGCAATCTGCACCGCCAGCGGGCCGAGCAGGTACCAGACCATGAAACTCAGGTCGAAATAGAGGAAGGCCGCGAACAGGGTCGGGGTGTGGCCGGATTTCCAGAAGCTTGAATTCATCGCGCACCTCAGCTGAAAAGAGTCTCGAAAGGAGTCATGCAACAGCAGGTGGGGCGCCGCCACGGCCGCACCACCGACCCCGGGCTGTGGGGCCAAAACGCAAAAACGCCGCTACCTGATGCGCCGGTTGGGGCGAACGGGTGAGCGACGTCTTTGTCGTGGGTGGGGCAACCGCCGTTGGTTACCTGTGCGTTTTACTTAGCGAGATTTGTGCCAACAGGCGGAAAATCAAAAGCCCCTCACCCTAGCCCTCCCGAAACGTCGGA